>JAITMT010000160.1 GCA_031277235.1 Tannerella sp. | reverse complement strand
AATTTCTACGAAGACGAAAACTTCGACGAAAGCCGCAACGCCTGCGTCGTCAACAGCCGCGTTACCAATCCCGTGCTGGCGATGCTCCGGCAGGTGAAAGGCACATTCAACGGCTTGAACCTCGAAAACGGCGGCGCGTCCATTGACGGCATTACCGACTCCGCCACCGGAAGCGTGAACGGCGAAGTAACGCCCGGAAAGACCGTAACCGTCACCGGAAAGAAAATCCGCGTCGTGCCCGAAGAGGGCGAAACGGTGGAAAGTTGCATCACGTGGACGAATGTGGAGACGCAACAGGTGGTCGAACAGGAAGACGCACTGACCGTCAACGACCCGAGCAGGATTATCCTGCAATTGCCGGCGCTTACTCCGGGCACGTACTCGTTGATAATCAAGACATTGTTCTCAAGCGGCTCCATCAACCTGAAAGCGCCGCGCTACATTACGTCGAACATCAGACTGGAAGTGAAATGAGCAAACGGTCAGAGCAGACGCTATGCTGCGCCCGGAGCAGACATCATGCTCCGGGCGGAGCAGGCGAGTGATTGCGATGGCGCATTTTGTATTGTCGGAGGTGCGTCAATACAGATTTGACAATACAAAAAACGCACTGCATAAAAGGAATAAACGATTAATAATCTGCGTGTTACATGAATATCATTTATTCTGAAAAAATAGAGAAAGGTGCGTATATGAGTTGGCTACAATGCGGGGACTACAGTGCGATTGGAAGCCGACAGAAAGGAGGTAAATGAAACTAAGCGAGGATAATAAATGAAAGATTTTTTTTACAGTATCTTTATTTGGATAAGCGGTGCAGATACAAATTTGCTTAAAGATTGCCCTGAATCAGAGCATAAAAAATATGCGTTACAAGGCGGTTTAATTTTAATTCCGTCAATAATGGCGTTTGTTTCGATGCTCTATACAACGTCTTTATTGACAGATGACATTGCTATTCGGTTGACATTGACTTTTATTTGGGCAGGTTTTATCTTTATTATTGATAGATACATAGTTGCAACTTTTATCAAAAAAGAGCAAGGTGGCGATTGGTTTTCTGTTCAATTTTTTATCCGTATCATATTTGCTATTGGCTTAGGAATTGTTATATCACACCCTGTAATTATTCGAGTTTTCGATGACAAAATAACAGAAACTCAAACCGAAATTTGGAAAGATATAAAAGATACTACACAAGATGAGGTTTTTGAAGATAGAGATGCAATAAACAAACCTTTGCAAAGTAGAGTAGATACACTCACAAAGGAATTAGATATTATAAGGAAAGTTATTTCGGCAGAAATAGTAGGAGCGAATACTATAATTGGCGGTTATTATGTTTCCAACTTGCCCGGCAGTGGAACAAGAGTTGCAAAATTGGCAAATGATACTGTTACCATAGGAAGTGAAATACGAGAATTAAAAAAGGAAATAAAAACTAACGAAGATAATGCTATCTTAAAGCGAGATTCCATAATAGTTGAAAAACAAGAAACATTGGCAAAAGGTTATTGGGGGAAAGACGATGCTTTGACAATATATTTAGACAAAAAAGATAAATGGGCGAAATATTGGTTTATTCTAATGTTCTTTATCTTCGTTGATGTTACTGCCGTTTTGCTTAAAGCATTTACTCAATATGGGGAATATGACAGTAAATTGACTCAACGACAGGACAATAGGATTAGGCACAAAGAACATGTTTGGACAAGATGGTTAAGAAAAAAAGAACATTTGATAGATAGAGATTGCGAGTGGGAAAAAACAAAAATAGACGAGATATTTGCCAGCGATGGAAATTATAATGGAATCAAGATAAGACTTGATGAAGCAGGAATTTTTTACGATGAAGAAGATAAAAAACCAGAAGGAAAAAATATCTTTCAACCCATAATAACAGGATTTAAAGGACTACCCCAAGAAAAATATTTTTCAGTAATTGTATATATTTCTGTGATAATAGGTATATCTAATGCGGTCGCAATTTATTTAAAAGGCAATCAAGTTTCTATTATCAATGGTGCTGTTTTTTCAATGCCTCAGGCATTTATCGTTACTTTATGTGGAACGGTATTTGCAAATTTGATTACACATAAAATAACCCGTAAACCACAAACAGAACAAAACAGTTAAAATTTAACAATATGAGTAACAGTAAAAAAAATATTTTATTAGCAACGACTGCTGCAATTATCAGTTTTGTAACAGTAATCATTTCTTTACTTGTTTTAGATTATTTTTCGTTATTTAAAAATAATGAAGTTGAAAACAATGATTCTGTAAAAGCAAAAAGAGAACTAGTGAATGATGTTCTACTTATTAAGTTAGATTCATTGCTTGAACAAAAAGAACATTATCGTGAACTTTTAAAACAAGAAATAGCAGAAAGAGAAGGTATGTATGGATTTGGTGCAAGGGCTAAATATTTTGAAAAAATAATAGCGAATATTGATAAAGAAATTGAGAGCATTGTACCTATTGATATAACCGAAAAAGATACTGTTCCCAAAAAAGGAGCAGATGAAAATGTAGAACCAATTGAACCTATTCAAAATGTAATTCCTAATGTTAGGCATAGACAAAATACGACAAACCCAACGAACGTTGAAAGGACAATGCAAAATAACGATACTACAGAGACACCAACAACAGAACCTCAAATTACACCAACAAAAGACACGACAGAGATAAAAACAACGGAAATAGAACAAGAGTCTGAAAATCAAAATGACACACAATAGAACTATAAAAAATAAATGGATTTGCAATCCGCTAAAATTAAAGGATTATGAATAAGCGGATTATAAATCCTGACAATGGAATCTTTCGGATTGCAAATCCGAAAGGATGGAGTAGTCGTCCTTCCCTGCGGATTTGCAATCCGCAGGAATTTCTGAAAATCAAAAATAACCCGCTCGCGCCGGTTTGCAACCGGTGCGTCAAATAAACAACACGCACCGAATACAATTCGGCGCGAGCGGAAGATACTTCCTCCGTTAAATAAGGTACGTCAACAGGGTGGCGACAGAAAAAAAACGCTGCCCATAAGCAATTTACTTGAAATTCTGTTGTTTGTCTTGCGCGAATATACGGCAGACAATCCAATGAAAATCAATGTTTTATGGACAAATCTAACATTGATTAGGATACGGGAAAAATTAAAATTTCACTGTATATCGGTAAGTTGTCCGGTAATAAAAAAACTGTTGAAAATGTGCGGCTATGTGAAACGGAAAATGAGCAAATGTAAAACACTCGGGGAGGTTGAAAATCGCGATGAACAGTTTGAATATATATCCGGATTAAAGCAGGCATTTATTGAAAATCAATTACCCGTGTTAAGTATTGACACAAAAAAGAAAGAGATGACAGGCAATTTCTACCGTCCCGAAGAAGTTTTCTGCACGGAATCACAAGCGGTAAACGACCACGATTTTAACAGTTTTGCAGACGGAATTGCCGTTCCTCACGGCATTTATGATGTTTCCCTAAATAAATGTTATTTGACCGTTGGAACCGGTAAGGATACGGCAGAATTTACCTGTGAAAGCATTCATAATC
>JAITMT010000149.1 GCA_031277235.1 Tannerella sp. | reverse complement strand
AACTAAAAAGGGGGACTATTAAAAATTAAAAGTACGATGAAAAATTTAACAAAAGCAGAAGAACAAGTGATGCAAATCCTGTGGAAACTTAAAAAATGTACCGTCCAGCAGGCTTTGGAGAAGTTTGAAGAGCCGAAACCCGCACGGACAACCGTTTCGACGGTTTTTTCCATTTTGGAAAACAAGGGTTTTGCACGGCATGAGAACCGGGGGAAAATAAATATTTATTTGCCTGTGGTTAAGAAGGATGAATATTCCAAGTCGCAGTTATTCAGCATGATGAAAAACTATTTTAACAATTCGTTCGCTTCGATGGCGTCTTTCTTTGCCAGGGAGAATAACCTGACCATGCAGGAGTTGGACGAATTGCTGGAAGAGACAAAGCGGGAACTGGAAACCGCAAAACGTAAAACAGAAAAAACAAAGAAATAAGATGGAAAATTTTATGATTTATCTGTTGAAAACGTCTATCTGGATTGCGGTGTTTTGGGGAATTTATCGCCTGTTCCTCCGTAACGAACTGTTTTTCAGGTTTAACCGCGTTTTCCTTTTGAGCGGGCTGGTACTGTCTTTCGTGCTGGCGCTTTGCCGGTTTACGTATCCCGTGAATATTGATATTCAGCCTGTTTCCGTTTTATTAAACATTCAACCTGCTTATACGGAACCGGTTGCGCAACCTTTTGCCTGGAAAGAAGCCGTGAGCGTCGGTCTTTATGTCCTGGGAATCGTCTTTCTGGCTGTCTATCATTTGCTGGGGCTGTACAGAATCCGCAAAATGATTCGGAAAAACAGTCGCCATATTGACAGTCATATTATTGATGTTCAGGGTATTCAGTCGTCATTTTCGCTGTTCGGCTATGTGTTTACGGACGTGCGTTCCATGACGTCGGACATGGAAAAAAATCTGATTCTCGAACACGAACAGGCGCATATCGAACAGAAACACTGGATAGACGTCGCACTGGCGCAGATTGTTTGTACATTGCTGTGGTTCAACCCGTTTGCGTGGCTGTATCTGGCTGCCGTAAAACTGAATCACGAATATTTAGCCGACCGCTTCGTCCTTGGAAACGGTCATTCCCGGGCGGTTTACAATGCCGCACTGATTAACAACACGTTCAAAACTCCGATTTTTACATTGACTAACTCATTCTCCTATAACAAATTAAAACGTATCACCATGATGAAAAAAAGCAATTCAAATCCGACCCGAAAATGGGCGGTATTAATCATTCTGCCCGCGCTGGCAGTATTTATGACGGCTTTTGCGAAGCCGGTGTACCATTATTCCTCTATTCAAGCCGTGAAAACGGAAATTGTTGCCGAAGAACAGGATTCCGAGAAAGTTCTCGACGCGGAAAAAATGGAAAATCTGGAAGATATGGCTATCGCTGTCTATTCTTCCGATGATTCAACGAAAGTGAAAAAGACCATTCAATTTATCGAGCCCCTGGTATATGTAAAAGGAAAAGTGCTTGATAAGGACGGAAAACCTATTGAGGGCGCCATCGCTTATACCAAAGGCAGTAAAACACCTGCTGTTTCCGACGCGGATGGAAATTTTTCCATTGAAATACGGAGTGGACAAGTGCTTTATGTTGCTGCTACCGGAAAAGAGTTCGTTAAAATGAAAATCAACGGTAACAAAGATTCCAACCCTACATTTAAGTTGGGTGATGATAAAAACCCACCGCCTCCACCACGATTAATTTCCGAGCAAATCGTGAAAGGAAAATTGCTTGACAGCGACGGGAAAGCCATTGCGGGCGCCAATATTGTGATTGAAGGTACTACAACCGGTACAATCTCCGACACGGATGGGAATTTTGCCATCAATGTGCCGAAAGGCGGGGCAACGCTTGCCATTTCTTTTATCGGAAAAGAAACGCAAAGAGTAAAAATTGGCGCCGCCGGAACAGCAAAAGACGGCTTTATTACAATTTATTTGGATGATGAAAAAGAGTCAAAAGAAAGTTCTGTGAAAGTACATCGCTCTGGAGCTAATTCAGACACTATGTCTTTTTATGCGGACACGCTGTCATTCTCTGTTGCTACTGGAAAAAATGGAGAGACGCCGTTGGCCATTCTTGATGACAAAGAAGTTACGATAGGCAATATAAAATTAAACGGAAATGTAGTGATTATCTCAACCACAAATAAATCTGACAAATTTCATATTGCTCAAAATAATTTTGGTTATGCTTTGGGCGAAAAAGCGCCTCTTATTGTGGTGGACGGTAAAGAAACGTCAGAAACAATAGACAAACTAAATCCAAATGATATTGAATCTTTTGAAGTTCTGAAAAAGGAAGCGGCAATCAATCTTTACGGCGAGAAAGCCAAAAACGGCGCAGTTCTCATCACGACTAAAAAGAAAAAATTTGACGAATTGCTTAATATCAAGACGAATGATGGTACAAAACCTCTGTATATTCTTGATGGTAAGGAAATTCCGGATATGGGAAAGTTAAATCCAATTGATATTGAATCCATTAGTATTCTAAAAGACAAAACAGCAATAGCGCTTTACGGCGAGAAAGCTAAAAGGGGCGTAGTTCTCATCACTACCAAAAAGAAGAAACTTGACGAAGCGGTTAATGTTAAAACGAATGATGGCACAAGACCTTTGTATATTGTTGATGGTAAGGAAACTACAGAAATAAATAAAATAAATGTGGGAGACATTGAAGATATTACTGTTCTGAAAGACGCATCGGCAGTTTCACTTTACGGCGAAAAAGCCACTAACGGCGTAGTGATTATCACGACCAAAAAGAAATAGCCGGTGAAAATATTTTTATGATGAAGAATATTTTCGGAACAGTTTTATGTTTTATTCTGGCGGCTTCCTTCTCCGGCTTTCCGGGATACGGTCAGGAAAAATCACGCTATAAATGTGCGTATCAGTTTGATTTTTTGAAAGATACTGTTAAGATGACGTATTTCAGACAGGAGATCTACATTGTCCAGATTGGAGAAAATATTACAAAAGGGTTCACCTACCATAAGTTTTACCTGGATTCCTTTCGAAAACAGTCGCCGGATTTATACCGTCAACAATTCACAGCCTCTGTCAAGGAAAGTATTGAGGCGATGAGAAGGACGGGAGACCTGTCGCACGTGCAAAACAACTTTTTTACTTACGGAGGATTTCCTTCCGATCTGTACAAAGATTACCGGAAAAAAGAAATCCGTGTGAGGGATCATATCAGCATATATCCTATTGTTTATAAAGATGAACTGAAGCCGCAAGACTGGGAAATATTGAATGATACGGCAACCATACTGGGTTATCACTGCCAGAAAGCCCGGTGCACCTGGCGGGGAAGAGACTGGACGGCATGGTTTACCGCAGAGATACCTGTCAGCGAGGGACCCTGGAAATTTTACGGTTTGCCGGGATTGATAACCAAACTGCACGATGCAAAAAAACATTACAGTTTTGAACTCACCGGCTTTCAGGAAATAGCAGAACCGATTGACACCAAACTGCCGAAAAAGACGCAAAAAATAGAACGGAAAGAATTTATCAGAACCGCTTATGGCGCAAAGGGAGAAATGATTAACAGGACTGAGGCGGCTAAGGTTGGAATATCGAACGATGAGCCGGTTCAGTGGAATTATGACTATATCGAACGGGATTACAAGTGAAAATATTGAAAAACATACGATTCAAATATATCATTCAACCGGTTGTTTTTCTGCTTATTCCGTTTTCTGCTTATTCCCAGTCCATTCATGTTACGGGAAGGGTCATCAATAAAAAAAAGGAGGCTGTTGAAAAGGCGAATGTCGTATTGAGACATGCCGCCGGAGGGAGAATCGTCGCTTTTACCCAGACTTCCGAAACCGGAAATTTTGAACTGGAAAAAGATTTGCAAAATGTTTCCGCAGATTCGCTGGAATTGAATTTTTCGTGTGTAGGATACGCTTCCCAAACCCGCCGGATACCGGACAGCAGCCAACCCGTGCTGATTGAATTGACACCTTCCGATATCGCCCTGCGGGAAGTGGTTGTCTCCGCCCAAAGCATCATGCAGCGGCACGATACCATCTCATACCGGGTTTCTTCCTTTTCGACCGCCGAAGACCGGACAATCGGGGACGTCCTGAAAAAAATGCCCGGCGTGGAGGTTCTTGAGAGCGGCGAAATCAAATACCAGGGACAGTCGCTGAACAAGTTTTACATCGAAGGCTCCGACATGCTGGGAGGGCGTTACGGTCTGGCAACCAACAACATTTCCCACAAGGATGTTGCCAGTGTCGAAATCATGGAAAACCACCAGCCTGTCAAAGCGTTGGAAGATGTGGTCTTTACCGGCTCTCCGGCGATGAACATCAAGTTGAAGGAAGACGCCAAATCGCGCTGGGCAGGCGCCGTGAAAGGAGGTGCAGGCATTCCCCGGTTGTGGAACGCGGAAATTTTTGCCATGAGATTCAGCCCCGGGATACAAAGTTTGAACACCTACAAAGGGAACAATACGGGCATCGAATCGTTTGAAATGAATCTATTTGCCCCGACAGGCGATTTTACGCCCGGGACAACCGCTCAACTGCCTTCGCATATTGACGTATCGCCGTCGCAGGCAAGCGATATCGGAAGCAGCCGCTCCATTTTTAACCGGACGAACAACCTCACTGCCAACAATCTCTTGAAAGCGGGAAAGAATTTCGACCTGATTTCCGAATTTACAGGCTCGTTTGAACGCCGGGAATCGGAACAGATTTCGCAAACGACTTATTTTCTGGGAGACGAGCAGGCGTCCATAGAAGACAAAACCGAAAATGCACGGGATTTCAGAAAGGCTTTTACCGGAAAAATCAGCCTGAAGTCCAATCAGCCAACCTATTACCTGAACAATCATCTTGATTTCAGTTACGACCGCAACGACCCTTCCATGGATATACTCGGAAGTTACCCGAACAGTCAGAGAGCCGGTATTGAAAACCGGAAAATCAGCAACGATTTTGATATACTCCGGCGCGTTGGCAATAGGGTATTTACGTTTCGTTCCGGCAACGCATTTCTCTCCTCGCCCCGGATTCTCGAAGTCTTCAAAAACAGTCAGCCGCCTGTTCGTGAAGACATCAGACAGTCGGTATTTTACTCCGACAATACCCTGGACTATTCCGTAATGATCGGTAAAATCCGCGTTTACAGTCCCGTCAGGCTATTTTACCGGTACCGGCAAATGGAAAATGAACCGGATAGCGCGGCGAACAGATTGAATACGCATAAATTGAAACTGGACGTATCTCCGAGTGTTGAATACAATACCGGTGATTTAAACGTTTCCTTATCAGGCGTTTTATATTATCAAATGTTATCGCCCGGAAACCGCCCGCATCATTTTTGGGGTGTAAATCCCCGTTTATCCCTGAACTGGATCGCGTCTTCGATGATAACAGTGCGGACGAATTTTTCCGCTTCCAATGATTTGCCGGATGAAAACCTGTTTTATTCCGGCAATATCCTGAATAATTACCGGAACATTACAGCCGGTTACATTGACTTTTCCACCGGAAAAAGCCTGTATTTCTCGACAGGCATGGAATACAGGGACATCCTCAAAATCCTGTTTGCCAACATCGGAATCTCCCTGTCGAAAAGGCGTCAAACAAAAATACCCGGACAGGATTTTGAGGGAGATTATATTTTCAATTATTTTTATCCCGGCGACCGGACGACCGGGACGCTGTCCGTTTACGGCTCGTTCAGCAAGGGAATCGAATGGATTGGCGGCGCCGTATCTCTCTTCCCGCTGTTTGTTCACAGCAGTTCCAATATTTTGCGGAACAGCGTAACGATTCCGTACGTTTCGGACGTCTATTCCCTCAGAGGCAATATCAATTCAAAAATAAGCGGCAATTTGAATTTGACATACCGGATCTTCTATAGCCACACTGAAAACCGGATGGAAACAGACCGTCAATATTTTTCGTCCAACCGCCTGTCGGAGTCATTGAAAGTGACATACTTGCCGGTAAAACTGATACAGGTAAGTTACATATTCGATCACTACGCGAATGAATTGACCGCAAACAATTACCGTCATTTCTTTTTTTCGGATGTTTCCGCGTCCTTTCTTCCGGGAAACCGGTGGGAATTTTCCTGTTCCGTTAAAAATATTTTCGACGAGAAACATTACTCTTATTTCATTGAAAATGAACTGACATCATTTTACAGAAGTTTTACCATACGCCCAAGAAACGTTTTATTCTCTGCAACGTATAGGTTTTAACCGGATTTTACGGCGAAAAAACGACCGGAAAGAAATAACCGGTGAAAATAATTGCCATGTTTTTTGGGCGGTCTCTTTTCTGTTTCCAACCAATAGAAATTATCCGTATCTTTGCGGCTATAAAACAATGACGCCATGAAAAAAATATTGACAGCCGTTTTTTGCTTTTGCGCACTCCTGCTCGCTGCACAGGAGGGCAGAACCGTTATTTCCCTCAACGGCGAATGGGAATTTGACCAGACCGAAA
>JAITMT010000085.1 GCA_031277235.1 Tannerella sp. | reverse complement strand
ACCTTAAAATTCAGCGATACATATTTTCTTGCGACATCATCGCTATACCTGATACTTTTTGTGTAGTCGTTAAGGGAATTATTGAGAAAAACGATTTTCCGGACAGATTCGCCATACTCATTTTTTATGTTCACAACCACGGCATGGCTAATCAGGAAATCGCTATCAATCAGGTTAGTATAGGATGGTTTGAAATGTAATTCCGTTTCGTTTTTTATGCCGTCAAATGGTTTAAAACATTGCCGGAGAAGCGTTGTGTCGATTGTTTTTTGCAAACTGTAAATACCGGATCGTATATCTTGCGATCGGCAGTCATTGCTCCATAGTTGAAAGAATAACAAGATGATAATGAGGGTTTTATATTTCATTTTATTAATGAATAACGGATAAAGCCGGTATTTGCATGTTGCACAAGCCTGTCTGAAGTGGTAATTAAAGATTCCATTTTCTGCAAAAATTGATATTTGAAAATATCGGCAAAGATAATGCTTTTTTTGAAAATATGAAAACTATATCTATCTCCGTCCCTGCGGATTTGCAATCCGCCGGCTTTTATTATCTGGATTGATAATTCTCTTATTTTCAGTTTGATACATCATGCCGTTTGTTTTTTTCGGATTACATTTCCGCTGCAAAGTTACACAATTTTCACGATTTTCTGTTTTCGCTGTCGGCAGAGCACTGCCGCTCGCGACTGATGCTAAACCGCTCGTTGGAGGCAGTTCTTTTACTGATTCTTAATCGAATAAACTGTTCCGCGACCACTGCCTTGTTTTTCAATCATTCTTTTGTTATGTAAATCGGATAAAATTCTTTTTACAGTCGGATTGGGAATTGCCAATCTTTCGGCAATTTCGCCCGATTTTATGCCCGCATAATTTTGAATGATTGTCAAAATTGATTTTTCTCTCGGTGAAAGTCGGGTTTCTATGCCGCTTTGTTCAAGTTTTTTCATCAGTTGCGTTTGAATATTGCGCAAAGCATTCAGAAAAAAGTCAATCCAAACCGTAATATCTTCATTTGGTCGTTGTGCCTGACACGCTCGCAAGGCTTGATAATATTCCGGTTTGCGACTTTCAATTTCGTGTTCAAAACTCACATATTGAATCCATTTGTAACCGTTTTTCAATAATAAAAGTGTTGAAAGCAAGCGGCTTAACCGTCCGTTTCCGTCTTGAAACGGGTGAATGCTCAAAAATTCATAAACAAATGCTGCAGATTTTATCAAAGTATGCACTTCCGTTTCGGAATTATACCAATCTATAAGTTGTCTGATTGCCTCTTCGGTTGCAAAACCTGCTTCAGTAGTTTGAAAAATAATTTGCCGGGTTCCGTCAACAAAAGAGGCTTCTACCGCATTGCTGTGCTGTTTGTAACCGCCTTTGTGCCACTCGTCTTTCGTGCTGTATTTCATCAATGAATTGTGTAAACTTGTGATATTGTTTTCTGTAATATTGATATTTTCATAACTTTCTGCAATCAAGTCAAGCACATCAAAATAGCCAACTACTTCCTGCGAATCTCTGTCCGTAAGTTTCGTAATATCAATGTTTTTTAGCAGGACATCAATTTCTTCGTCGGTCATTCGGTTGCCCTCGATGCGATTCGACGCTCCAACGCTACGAACTGTAGCAATGGACTTTAACTGTTTCAAACTCTGTCCTTCCCGCCGTTCTATTGCTGTCCATTGGGAGTCGAAACGGTCAATCATACTGATTAAGTTTATCAGTTTCCAATCAATATTCAAGTTGAAGTTAAACACTTTATTTTCCATATCTTACAAAATTTTTGATACGATTTGAGCCGCAAAGATACGAAAATGATACGAAAAGACAAAATTATCCTCAATAAAAATGATACGCTATGAGCCGTAAATATACGATAGTGATACGGAACTTACCATCATATTTTTGTGGGTTTCCATTCCTCTGTTAATGCACAAACTTGCTGCTAACGTGCCTGATGCAAAAAACCTAATTAACAGCAGCGCATTTTTGTTTGTCTATTTTTCAACGAAAAGCACTTCCAATTCTTTCCTCATTCCCGTCTTTGTATTTGTGTAAAATAATAGTTTCGTAACCAATTGCTTCAATAAGTTTTTCAAAAAACACATTCACTTGTTCGTTTTCTTCTTCGGTGTTATTGTCAACTAATTGTTTTTTTACCCACAATATCCATTGCGCGGCTTTATTGTCAAATTTAAATTTGCCGTCCAAGTCCTCATTAGGATACAAATCAAAATACCAACGAGGCTTTTCTTTTATGAATTGACAATAGTAATAGTCATAATTAAGTGCCGAAATAGAATATTCTTTTCTTTTATCCATTTTTCGGTATTCATACTCATTTTTAAGGAATTTGTTTATCCTTTTTACAAGTTCTTTTTCATCTTCTCTTTGGCAAATAATACCATATTCTACTCTAATATCCATATTTTTTATTTTTATGTCCTTGTCCAGACGATTTGTATTTCGTTTAATTTCAATTCTGCGCTTCGTTGTCCAACCGCACTCTCCCCGCATTGCTCCCCCCGTCCCTGCGGCTTTTCCATCCGCCGGATTTTATTATCAGGATTGATAATTCTCTTATTTTCAGTTTGATACATCATACCGTTTGTTTTTTTGCGGATTACATTTCCGGGGCGAAGTTACACAATTTTCAGAATTTCCTGTTTTTGCTGTCGGCAGTGTGCTGATGCCGTTGCTTGATGCAAAACCGCGTTAGCAGCAGTGCATTTTTATTGTTATTCAAACTTAATTTCATCTGGAATATACCATAAATTACCATTCTTTTCTTTACCTTTTGAAACAATGTGGCTTAATATTTCTTTTGAATTGATTTTCTTTAAGAGTGGAAAAATGTAATCTTCCAGGTCAATTTTCAGTTCGTCATTCAATAATTTATCAAATTCGTTTGCCCGAAATATGAGATACCAACCGTTCCAATGGTGATTTTCTCTTTTATATGCAACCCTTGCCTGTGGTAGAAACTCATCGTTTTGCCAACCATAAAACGACAAATTCCCCTCCATGTCAGAAAGTCCAATGCAAAGGGAAAAATTAATTCTTCGCTTCGTGTTATAAACGGATTTTTTAAGTTTGATATCTATCTGTATCTCTCCATTTAATCTAATCCAGTGGTATGTGCCCTTTTTCTTGTAACCCTTTTCTTGAAAAAGAGGATATAAATATTCTTTCAAAAGATATTCAAAATAGGGCTTTGCTTGAAATTCATTGTAATTATTCATATATGCTATTATTGTATTTTTCCAATTTCTTCTTCATTGACCCAGCCGCACTGCCCCCGCGTTGCAACTCCCGTCCCCACGGCTTTGCAATCCACAGGATTTTTAATCTCCGGATTGATAATTCTCTTATTTTCAGTTTAATATATCATTCCGTTTGTTTTTTGCGGGTTACATTTCCGGGGTAAAGGTACGCAATTTTCACGATTTTCTGTTTTCGCTGTCCAGCAGCGTGCTGCTGCCCGTTAGTGCGCAGGCGTTTTCTGGATTTTTATATTTCCTGTCGCATACAACGGATAAACCCGGATACCCTGTCTATCTTTCGCTTTATGTACGGCATATTGTTTATTATTTATAAATTTCGGGGTAAAGATACGATATTTTTTTCAATATATCGCATCAAATGTAGGGTGATTTTTTCAAAATATCGTATCGCATTTTTTGCGAATGGTTACAAACTGAATCAATCGTTGCGGCACAAGTTGCAAACTTGCACCAGGAGGGGTTTTCAAAATTCTCCATATTTACTGCTTACTTTTGTCATTTTCTTATTCGTTTTGTCCGAACAGGTCAATCCACTTCCACAAATCTGTATTCAATTCTCTGTTCTCATTCGCATTTCCTTTCATATTGTTAGTGTCCAAGCAAATACTCCAATTTTCATTAAGTTCCGATAATGTACTGAACATAACCCCCTCGATTGTTTCTTGGAGAAGCTTTTTTAACTGTGTTTTTGCTTCATTGTCAAGTTGCGCAAAATTTGTCCTATATGCTTTGTCTTCTTTTGCAACCTCACTCCACTCTCTCTCAAATGGTGTTTTAGGTTTCTCGTTGTCAATGAAGTCAAATGACCTTTCAAGCCAATAGTCAATTTTGCCAACTATTGATGCGCCAAGAAATAAATTGATTATTTCGTTTTCATTGTCGGGTATTTCAATGTTTTTTGTCCGAAGAAATGAAATGATTTTGTCTCTCATAATTTTATGCTATTTTAAAATTCCGTTATTTTACTTCTCAATTTAATATTTTCAATTCTTTATTTTTTGTTCCTCCCTTGGCGCAAGTTTGTAACTTGTGCCGTAACTCCCTCCCGTCCCCACGGCTTTGCTATCCACAGGATTTTAATCTCCGGATTGATAATTCTTTTATTTTCAGTTTGATACATCGCAGTGTTTATTTTTTGCAGACTACATTTCCGGGGCAAAGTTACAGAATTTTCACGATTTTCTGTTTTCGCTGTCCGCACTGCACTGTGTCCCCCGTCTGATGCTAAACCGCGTTGGTTATCCGTCGTTTTTCTCACTTTACTTTCCTCTGTTTTTTCTTTAAACTTTATCGGACATTTATCGGACATCGAACAATTCGTAATATGTGCCTTTGTTCTCGCCAACCTTTTTTAATATGTTCAAAATCAACAACTCCTCTAAATCTCTGAACGAAGTTTTTGTGGTCGTTTCATTGATTGTCTGGTACTCACCATTTGTAATTTTACCTCTGTCTTTCACATACAGCACCGCCTTAATTTGCCGCTCATTCAATCCTAATTCTTTTAAAGACTGTTCGTTATATCGGTCTTTACGGAAAATTGTCCAAAAATCGTTGCCCTCAACATTGAAAAGCGGCACAGGCAAGCCTGCCTCAACGCATTGAGTTGTAATTTTTTCAATCCCGCGCCCCCACGCCTCTACATAACCGCTACGGAAAAACACATTGGCAATATCCGGGTTGTACGGTTTTGAAGGATGCTTGGAAAGCAATCGTTCTACCGTCCAATTCTCCGGCAAAGTACCTTCGTTCCAAATCATTATTTTGTCGCTGTAAACGCTTATTTGAATGGGATAACCGCTTGCATAATCCTTGTGCGAAATGGCATTGAGCAATGCCTCGCGCACCACCTCTTTGGGATATTCAAAAGTTTCGACACGATAAATATGCTCGTAACTAATCATTGCCTTAATGTACTTTGTAAAAAGCAGTTCAGTGGTTTTTTCGATTTGTTCAAATAGGTTACCGCGAACTTCATCGTGAAAACGCAAATCGGTATTTGTTTCAAAGAAACCGATTTTGATATACGCACCTGTTATAAATTTTTCAGGTTTGGGGTGGAAAAGCAAAATAGCGGCGCGTTTCAATAAACCGTTTTCGACAAGTTACAGATTGTCAAGCAATTGATCGTTTGTGTCAAGCATTATCGTTTCGTCCAAACGCTGACTGCGAATGCCTCGTTTGCGGAAAAAGTTGAAAGTTTCCTGCTTTAAATCAGCAATCGAAATGCTCGGAATTGCAACACTATCCCACTTTCTGCCATATTTTTGCAAAAGGAATTTGTCTAATGCCGCACCTTTCAATTCCTGTTTGGTACTGCCGCTACGATAATGATATTCGCCTTTGTAATTCACAGGATTTGACTGCGGCTCGACA
>JAITMT010000569.1 GCA_031277235.1 Tannerella sp. | reverse complement strand
CGGCAAGCAAGGTTGTAAATATTTTTGTTTTCATGTTCTTTTCAAATAAAACAGGTGATTATTTCGGAGGAAAAAATACTTGAACAATAAAGTCTCCTGACCTGACAGGCTGCCCTTTCAGATTTTTGCCCGTCGAAAACGTGGCTTCCTGTACCAGACGGATAGCCTCGTTGTCCAGTTCTTCATTTCCAGAACTTTCCGCAATTTCAATGTTTGAAGCCTTTCCATTTTTTTCAATAACGGATTTTACCAAAACTCTCTTTTCATCCTTGCTGTCCCAGTCTTTGAACCGGTTGTTTTCTCTAAAATACTCTTTCCAGTTCAGCAAATCCGCCCCTTCGGATATTTCACTCAAATCTTTGAAATAGTATATTTTATCGTCATCCTTGTTTTCAGCCTTCTGCTCTGTTTTTTCAGATAAGATGCTGTCGTTTGCTACTTTTGCCGTATCAATGTTCGTAATAACTTCTACGGTTGAAGGGGCATTTTCCTTTTCCTGCTTGCCGCTCCCACCGCATGAATAGAGCGAAAACAGGCAGATCATCGTCATTGTAAAAATTTTCTTTGTTTGCATAAGATTAATAAATTTTAGTTATTAGTTTCGACAAAGATACGGATTGTTTTTTAGTTTGACAAATGTTTTATATCGTTTTATTCCGTCCAAAGCAAGTCTTGAATCAATTACCGGCTGAATCTCAACAAAATAGCCTTGCTGCGGATGTCGCCGTGGCGGGAAGATTCCGCCAGTTGCTCGAATTTGTATTCCTTGCCGTAGCGTTCCCGGATGGCGGGCAGATTTCTTTCGCTGGTGAGGAAAAAGCCGCTTTGGGGGCGCTCGGTCTCGAAATTGCGAAAACGGTTGCCCATGTAAAAATTCAGGGCGTAGAGATTCTGATATTCGCGCAGATTGTTTGTTACATAAACAGTCTCACTGTCAAGATGATACTCCTTCGTTATCTGTTCCGCGAACGGTTTTGCCGAGCGGTCTTGCCGTATGCCTTTCATCACGATACCGTCAATGTAGAGATTGATGCAGAACGTCAGCAGGATGGTGGCATATAATATCTTGATATTGATGCGTTTGGATAACTGATAAATGACCGTTGCGATGGCAATGACGAAGAAAATCATCAACAGTTTGGTCGAAAGCGAATTGGCTGTTAATGTGTTGATTACGCTTTGGATGGAATCGTCCGTGATCCAACTGCCGATTTTCACCAATCCCGTCATGACCAGGAACGAAGCCAGAAAAACGACGCTTGCAATGGACGACAGCACGATGCCGAAGATGCGGGTAACTTTCGCGCGATTTTCGGTGATGTAAATGAAGTATTGCGCTAATAACAAGGATATAAACGGATAGGCAGGCATCAGGTAAACGCTTCGTTTGCTGGACGGAATCGAGTAGAAAAAGAGGATGCAAACGGAAGCCACGATGCTGAAACGCTTCACTTTATCCATGGAATTGAACCACGTCCAAGCGTCTTTCAATATCTGTTTTACAGACTTTTCCGGCTTGTGCCAATGAATGCCGAACAGCGAAAAAACGAACAGCAGCGTCCAGGGAATGAAACCCGCAAGCAGCGTCAGAAAATTATAGAAAACGCCCTCCTCATGCCCCAGATCGTAGTTGATATTGCTTTCGGAGAGGTGGAAAAAGCGTCCGAAATTTTCGGCAAGCGCCACATTCAGAAACTCCTCGCCGCCCTGCCGGTACGCCGCGACGTACCACAACATCGGGATAAATAGGGAGGCTATACCGATGTAAAACAGCGATTTAACGATTTTCCAGAAACTGTATTTCCGCAACAGCAGGAGATAAACGAAGAAAACAAACAGCGGCAGAATAACGCCGACCGGACCTTTGGTCAATACGGCAAGACTCAACAGCAGCGGGATAATCACGGGTAATCCCTTGAGTTCCAGTTTGCTCTCCCAGCGGTACAACTGTATCAGTCCGAGCACGACAAACGCGGTCAACACCATATCCACGCGCGCCGTCATCCCCGCGCGGTGAATCTCGAAACCGGTTATCAGCAGGAGCGTTGCGATAAACGCCTCCTGAAAACGGATTCTTTTTCCGAAGAAAGCCAGCAAAAAACCGATCAAAACGATTTGCGCCAGCGCGGAAGGCAGGCGGGACGTAAATTCCGACACGTGTCCCTGCGGCAGCGAAGCCGCCGCCATCATCCAGTGCGCCAGCGGCGGTTTGTAGGCAAACTCTTCGGCATATACTTTCGGCAAAATCCAGTTGCCCGATTCGAGCATGGACACGGCAACCGACGCTTCGCGCGGCTCGCCTTTCGTGTAGAAATCGGAATGAAGAAACGGCAAAAGGGCTATTGCACAGATGATTACAATCGAACTGATAGGCTTTTGCAAATATAAATACTGAAGGGCTGATGTTCTCATTTTATTTGGGGGCTTTACGATATAAATAAATGGCTATCAAGGTGTAAACGATATTGGGAATCCAGCAGGCAACGAACGGACTGACCATTCCGCTGACGGCAAACGAGGACGTAACGGTGGTAAACAGGATGTACGAAAAACTCAAACCCAGCCCGACGCCGATATTCAGTCCCATCCCGCCTTTTTTCTTGCGCGACGACAGGGAAACGCCGATGGCGGTCAGGATAAAGTACGAAAAAGCGTTCGCAATACGTCTATGATACTCTATTTCAAACATTTGTATATTGCCGATGCCTCTCTGCTTTTGCCGTCCGATGAACTCCGACAGTTGCGGGTTGGTCATGGTTTCGCAGTCGTCTTCGGCAATCAGAAAGTCCTGAGGCATAAACATTAGCGTGGTGTCAATCCGTGTGCCGGAGGAAATTTTTTCGTGCATTCCGTCGAAATCCCTGATAATGTAATCAATAACTGTCCAGTTGTACAGCGAATCATATTTGATCGAATTTGCGGTCAGGCGCGAAACAAGTGTCTTGCCTTCAAAGCGATACAGCGAAAAACGGTATCCCATTTTTGATTTGTTGTCGTAACTGTCGAAATAGGCGATAACGCCCGGTTCCACTTCGAGTTGCACGCTGCGGGCACGCTCCGGCTTTTTGTTCTTTTTAATGTAATTATACTCGAAATCAAGGCGTTTGGCATTGGCGGGCGGAATTACGTAGGCGCTGAGCGTGAACATGGAAATGGCGATGATGGTCGCCGAAATGATATAGGGATACATCAGGCGGTTGAAACTCATTCCGGCAGACAGCATGGCGATGATTTCCGACCGGTCGGCAAGTTTGGACGTAAAGAAAATTACGGCAATAAACGTGAACAGCGAAGAAAACATGCTGATAAAATAGGGAATGAAGTTGACGTAGTAATCCAGGAGGATTTCTTTCAGCGTAACTTCGGGCGCCATGAATTTGTCCAACTTCTCGTTCACGTCGAAAACAACCACAATCAAAATGAGTCCCGACAATATAAAAACAAATGTGCCGAGAAACTGTTTGATAATATATTTATCTATCCGTTTTATTTTCAAGTCTTTCATAAGCCATACTTTTAGTAATTTGAAGATTTGAAGATTTGAAAATTACACCTCACCCCCAACCCTTCTCCGACCTCTCCCGCCCCCAAGGAGGGAAAACTGATAGGTTCTATGAAATTTTTCTGAAACCCGGACGTCCCGTTAGGGACGGAATATTGGTAGAAATGAAATGTTTTATCTGTTTGTGCGTGCCGTAGGTACGCAATTTTCACGCGGATGGTTCCGGTCGCGTACCTACGGCACGCATGGGGTTGATTCAACGTTTTTTCTACCAATATATTGCTCCCAGGGGAGCAAAAAAACAATGCTTCTTTAGAACTGAACAATCCTCCCGCCAAGAAGGAAAAAAAATCCTCCTCAGGGTTCTCTATATCATACTCTCTATATTTTAAACTCTCCACTCTAAACTCTCCACTCTAAACTCTAAACTCTTGACTGTCTTGCTTTTCCATGCCGTGAAATCACCTTCGGCGATATGCTTGCGGGCTTCTTTCACGAGCCAAAGATAGAAAGAAAGATTGTGAATCGAAGCAATTTGGAGCGCTAAAATTTCTTCCGCCTTAAAAAGATGATGCAGGTATGCCTTGCTATACTGCGTATCCACAAAGGAATAACCGTTTTCGTCAATCGGCGAAAAGTCGCTTGCCCACTTGCTGTTCCGCATATTCACCGTACCGTTCGCGGTGAATAACTGACCGTTGCGACCGTTGCGCGTAGGCATGATGCAGTCGAACATGTCCACGCCCCGCTCGATGGCTTCCAGCAAATTGACCGGCGTGCCGACGCCCATCAGGTAGCGCGGACGGTTTTCGGGCAGTATGGCATTGACAGCCTCTATCATTTCATACATTTTTTCGGTCGGCTCGCCGACTGCCAAACCGCCGATGCCAAAGCCGTCGGCGTTGTATTGCAACACGTTTTCGGCGGCGCGCTGCCGCAAATCCCGGTACACGCAGCCCTGCACGATGGGAAAAAGACTTTGCGCATAGCCATATTCCGGCTCGGTGGCGTTCATTTGGCGGACACAGCGGTCGAGCCATAACTCCGTCAATTCCAGCGACTTTTTGGCATAGCCATAATCGGAGTCGCCGGGACTGCATTCGTCGAATGCCATGATGATATCTCCGCCGATGATTCGCTGAATATCAATGACTTTCTCCGGCGTAAAGAGATGTTTGCTACCGTCAATGTGCGAACGAAATTCAGCGCCTTCGGCGCTGAGTTTTCTGTTTGCGGCGAGAGAAAACACCTGAAAACCGCCGCTGTCGGTCAGTATCGGCTTGTCCCAGCCATTGAATTTGTGCAGTCCACCGGCTTTTTTCAACATCTCCAATCCGGGACGCAGGTAGAGATGATACGTGTTTCCCAGAATGATTTGCGCTTTGACGTCGTCTTTCAGTTCGCGGATATGGACGGCTTTTACCGTTCCCTGCGTACCGACAGGCATGAATATGGGCGTTTCAATGCGTCCGTGAGCGGTTGTAATCACCCCCGCGCGCGCGTTGGAATTGCCGTCTTTTTTGATGATGTCGAAAGTCATTGGGATATTTTGGTTTGTATGATCACTGTTGTCAATTCTCCAATATTTTTGTTCCCACTTTCCGGTTCATGATGTTGAAATTCCACCTGTATTTTTTGTAGAAAATGAAGAAGGCGATTAGACCGA
>JAITMT010000557.1 GCA_031277235.1 Tannerella sp. | reverse complement strand
TTCCCGCATATTCCAGATAGGGCGGGAGTGTATCAACAATCACGATATTCTGCCCGGATACGGTACTCGCATTCACGGCTGTAATGGCATATTCGACGGTATCGCCGAACAGCACGGACCCGGGATTCGGATACGTACCGCTGAACTGCACGCCGTTGAGCGTCGCCCTTTTCTTCATCATCAGAGCGATGGCGGGATTCGGAATGGCAAGCGTATCATTGGTCTCGTCGCATTCGGGCTGATGGGGGAATGTGATTCCGTCGTCGTTCAGGCGGATGACGATGTTTGCCATCGGGAAAAACCGGGTTATATCCGGAATTTGAACGGTAACATATCCGGTGTCAGCCGGTAAAATCTGCTGATTGATGCTGCCAACGGCGATGGTATCGGCAGCGGTATATGTCTGCGGCGATTTTTCCCGGTACAGCGTTACATAGACCGGAGGACCGATGGCGGCTTCGCCCTGATTGACAATGCCTACCGTTACGGTGAGCGTGTTGCCCGAAAGGACTGTCTGAACCAGTGACGGAGCGGTGTAAACGTCCGGCGCCAGTTGCAGCGGTTCGCCGAAACTGTTTAACAGGGTTTGCTGCATCAGCACGCCGTTATACGGACGGATGTCGTCAGCCGTTCCCAATATCCCGTCCTGACCCGGGAAAACCGTAGCCGGATTCATCTGATATGCCGGTACAGTTAAATCGTTGTTGATATTGACGGCATTATAACTGTACTGGTTCCATACCTTGCGCGTCGGAGCCCACGGCGAACCGCTGCTTTTGAACACGCGAAGGTAGCCGTTTTGTATGCCGGCAGCTATCCCTTCCACCGTTTTGACTATGCCGTCATATCCCTGTATGATGATTTCCGCCTGTCCGTCGGCATCAATATCGGCTATGACCGGCAGTTCGTGTAAAGTACCTGAATAGACGCCGTAGAATATACTCAATGTGTCGGGGGTACTTGTATTTCCGTTGATGATGCGCAGATTCTGTTCGTCCCGGTAAACAATTTCATTCACGCCGTTCAGGTCGAAATCGAACAGGCTCATCCCCGTGCAGCCCGAAGAACCGTCGGTATGCGCCATTCTCCACTTCAGGGAAATCCTGCTGCCAAGCGCTGCCAGAGGGTCGTATTCCAGGGCATAGATATCGTCAACCGCACCGTTTATCAGAAAAATAATCTCGAGATAGGGGTCACCGTCTATGTTGCCAATCATGGGAATGCTGTTATTGGAGGGCGGCGACGGTACTATAAAACTTCCCAGCAGTTGGGATGCATTGCCCGGCAGGGGTTTCCATACGTAAGCAACTCCGTAATTGACTCCTCCGGAGGATTTGCGCGATACCACCACGACTTCCGGTTTACCGTCGTTATCCACATCCGCTACCAGCGTGGCGCCATCCTGATGTGCTTCGGTCGGAAGTACCGATGCCGGAAGTTGCATGTCGCTTATTACCGTCATGGTTCCGGCGCCTGCCGCGGTTGCTCCCGGCGGAATGTTCACGCGATAAATCTGCGTTCCGGCGCAAAGTTCCGGTTGACCGTCGCCGTCCATGTCCGCCGCCATCGTGGAACATCCGTAGTTTGGAGTATTGGCAGCGCTGTACCCCAATGAACCCACGTTACCGGCTCCTCCGCTGCAGAGCAGCGCTCCGGTAGCCAGCGAGACAATTTGATTTCCGCAATATACCTCCGGAATACCGTCATTGTTGAAATCGGCAATATTTACGAACGAAAAGGCGACAGTTGTACTTCCCAGAACATCCGACTGCCATAGCGGTGCTCCTCCCGTGGCGGCGTTGTAGGCATACAGACGTCTGTTGCTGCCATACAATACGATATATCCGACGCCGTTGTAGCGCGCCATGGCATACGACCCCTGCGACGCAACCGTATGTCCGACAAAGGGAATATCCTTCTTGAACTGCACCTGATCATTTTCGAAAGTAAAGATGCGGATACCGTCGCTGTCGTAATAGTTTTGAGCGCCGTTTTTCGGCATCAGACCGACAATTTCCACTTTTCCGTCATCATCAATATCACCTGTTATCAGGGGACCGTAATTGTGTATCAGTTTATCGGTGTATATGGGTACTTCCCGGATTCCCCAGGTTACGGGCTGCACAGGAATGAAACAGTCTGCGTCTGTGATATTGTCGGGATGTTCGATTACCCGGATAAATACTTTGGCAAAAGAAGTATCGCCGCTGCAAACAAGGCGGTAAACCATCGAATCCTTGCCGGTGTAACCGGGCGCCGGCGTGTATAAAACGGTATCATTGTGCATGACAGTCGTGCCGTTTACGGGAAAAACCGTAATTTCAGGGATGATGCCCGCACAGGATGAAACAATGCTGTCGTTGTCCTTCACCGGAATCAAGACCTGTCCGTTCTGAATGACCTGGACAGTATCGTCCATTGCCCTGACATTCATTATTTTGTAGGGACCAAATCCTCCGTACAGGCGCGGCGGACTTGTAACCGTCAGGCTGTGAGCCATCACAACGCCGGATACGGCATACCAGTGGATATAATACGTGCCGGAAGTGAATCCGGAGAAAGATACCGGCGTGATTCTGTCCACTCCCTCGTTTCCCGGAACATTCAGCAGATCCCAGGTGTTCAGCGGATTGGCGGCTAAAGCCAAATCGTAGTCCGGCTCGGTCGTAACCAGGTATTTTGCCGTAACTTCGGCAGAATCGTACGGGACATTCAATCCCGAATGGCTGATGTTCAGTGTCAGGTTTACGGTATTTGTCGCGGGATACATGACCTCGAATTGGTTTGGCGAAGCCGTCACCCTGATATAGTCGTTTGTCGGGGAATCGTCGAAAACAACCTGCTGTTCGATGACCCTGCGGATGGGTCCGGACAGCGGCAGCGAATTGTATTCCCCGTAGATTTGCAACACGTCGTTGTAGATATTCGCGGTTTTTCCCGCGTCTATGGGCACAATGATGTAAAAGACGTCGCCAAAATTCAGGGTTGCCGGAGGCGCAATAACCGTCGCACTGTCGGCGCCGAGGAAAATCAGGGACGGGAAATTTATGCCTTCCTGCAGCGAATAGGTCATGTTGCTCATCGGGACGGGGTCGTTGTAGTTGACCTTGATGACCTCGGCGTTTTGCCGGGCTTCGGGTACGGAATAGCCTTCCAAAAGAGGCGTGGAAGGATAGTCGGTGAAAGAAATTTCCGCGTCCATCAGGGGCAGGATAATCGTATCCGTATTCAAAACGATGCGGCTAACGGGTAAGTACGGGCGCCCCGGCGTGGCAGGATTGGAACTGGACGCATCGGTAAAGAACGTCGTATTCTGTTCAAACCGGGCATGAAGCGACATATAACCGGAAGCGTCCGTTTTACCGATTTTTACCCTTGCCAAATCATAATTGAGTTCAAGCGCGTTGAAAACCTCAACCAGTCCGGGCGTTTCCGTCAAATCGAGATAAATATTTGCATTGGGTTCAAAATCTTCCGTACGGATGTAAATGAGGGGTTTGTTCGGGTCATTGACGTAAGTGATATTCTTCGTTCCGGTCAAGCCCAGAGAGGGAAACTGTATCATTCCCACTCCACCATTGGCATTGGCGCCTGCACCATAAGCCACGATACTCGAAGGAGGTAAAGCCACCACCGTACTTACGTCGGCATAGCAGGTGAGAACGCCCGTACCCGTTGGACAACCGCTACCGATACCTGCCGAGTCATATCCTCCGCGAGACTCTACGATTCCTCCGTAAATAATAATAATTCCGTTATAATAGGTCTGAAATCCTCCGCCAATTCCGGCTCCATGACCTCCCCAGGCTGTAATAGTTCCGCTGGCAATGATGATATTTCCTCCGGCTGTATTTCCTGTGTTTCCACAACTCAGCGGAGAAGTTCCCTGTAAACGGTAAGGAACAAGAGGTGAGCCATTTCCTCCGGGGGCGCCTATTCCGGCTCCGGCAACCGAATAGTTAACGCCCGGCACATACGGGGTAGCTTTGGCGGTTAAGACACCGCTGGCATTGTCGTTCGGATCAATAGCGCTGATGCGTATCTGCGCGCCCTGATCTACCTGAAGACAGGCATATCCTGCTCCCGTATATAAAAGTTCGTTGGTTCCTTCAAGGATGATTTCAACTTTGGTAACAGGCGCCAAGTTGGAACAGTTGTATTCTCCCAAAACGGTAAAGGGAGAATACGTTGTCGTGTTGGTATTGGGCGCAAGCGACTGAATCGAGACATTGCTCAGCGTGATGCTTCCATGATAACCGGTGCTGACTACGACTTTATAAGTTGTGGTCGAACCGGTAATGATATAATCGTCTGTGGATGTGCCGGGAATAGTCAAATTTCCCGTACTGATATCATGGGTAATGACGGCAGCCTGCAAGGACGTTAATCCGATGAATCCCCGGAAAAGAATGAAAAGTAAACGTTTCATGTTCCCTTATTTTCGTTTATAGATGCAGTTTACGAATATAATCTCCAATTCATTTTCCGGATTCTTGAATCTCCACAGCAGGTATAACCTGTCATTGGCTATACCCCATTCGGTATAAACCGACTTCATGGACGAACCGAATTTCAGTTCCCGGTCATCCACTGTAAAGGTTGTTTTCCGGAAATTCTCCGCAGTTTTCAGCGAATTTTGAGGGAGAAACAGTATCGAATCCTGCCTGATTTCCAGTTCGGCATAGATTTCAATGTTCTCATCGTCCAAACCGATAGACCTCGCGTTATTCACTTCGGAAACGGAAACATCTTCCAATACCCACGTCCCCTGCAAAAGGGTTTCCGGGTCATCCTTCTTTTCGGCGGTCGCCTGCGCAACTTCCTGCAACCCAGGCAATTGTCCGCACTGATTCCCGTAAGCGTTTACAGGTAGAATATAGAATATCCATACGCAATAAACCGGTAGAAAAATTATTCTTTTCATATATAATGCCACGTTTTTCGTTAAAACACATTCATAAAATCAAGTTATATTTTAATTTTTATTTCAATTTGTCAGTAGTTCAAACATGTAAAATGCTTATTCTTAATCTATTACATATAAATCCAGTAGAAACAACAAACAAAATTACGCCGCAAAGTTAAAACAAGTTTTTAGAAAAAAAAATATTTTTTACATTTTTTTTAATAAAATGTAAAATTTACGGTATCAGCGTCTCAAGCCCTTCGGAAGCCATCGTGCGCAGTTCTCCGTATTCATCACCGGTGTAGATGATGTAGTATTTCAAATCCTTGATTTTATCAGCCATTTGGAGCGAGCCGTCCACGCCAAGCGCCATAAATGCAGTGGCGTAGGCGTCCGCCGTCATGCAATCGGGCGCGATGATGGTGGCGCTTAAAATATCCAGTTCCGACGGATAACCGGTTTTGGGGTCAATCGTGTGCGCGTATTTTTTGCCGTCCTTCACGTAAAAATTGCGGTAATTACCCGACGTGGCAAGTCCGCATTTTTCGCAAAGCGGCACGATTGCCTGCATTTTGTTTACCATTCGTTCCGTATCGTCTTCGGGCTTGTTGATGCCGATTTGCCAACACTGACCGTGCGGATTTTTACCGCTCGCCGCTACCTCGCCGCCAATCTCAATCATATAATTTTCAACGCCTTCACGCTCCAGTAACCGTGCAATCACGTCGGAAGCGAAACCTTTGGCGATTGCCGAAAAATTCAGTTGCATGCGCGGGTCGTCCTTGATAACGCGCTTGTTTTCAATGCGTATCTTGTTGAAACCGACAAATTCTATCAGGCCGTCAATCGTGTGTTGCGAAATGCTGTCGCGGCGCTCAAACCCGAAACCCCACAAGTTGATAAGCGGCGCCACCGTCGGGTCAAACGCTCCGCCGGACGCTTCATAAACTTCCCTTGATTTGTCAAAAACGGTTTCAAACCATTCGTCCACCTCAACATCCTCATTTCTATTGACTTTCGCGATGATTGAATTGGTGTTGAACGGATTCAGCGACAGGTTGAATGCCTGAAATTCCCCGTCAATTTTATCCGTAAGAATTTTATCATGCTGATATTTAATATGGTAAAGTGTATGAAACACCGTCCCGCTATCTTCGTGATATTGCTTTTTAGCCGTGCAGGCGCTTATGGTTAAAATCCCAAAAATCAGGAAGATAGACCAATATGTCCATGTATTAATATGTCTATTTTTATTTGTTTTCATAATGATTTTTCGCCGTTTTGGTAAAATCAAGATCATATACTGTCGAGAAATTGATGTAATTCGTCAATACTTTTTATCTTAATAACTTCTTCATCAGTTACTTCCTGTAATGAAAGGTCTATTTTTTGCTTCATTTCTTCCGAAAAATTCCACTGTCTGCTTGTTTTTTCTATTGTCTCCATAATGAAAATTTGCGTACCAATTTTGGGACAAAGATAATGATTATTCTCCCGATTCCGCAATTTTTCCCGAAAACCTAATTTTCCAAACACATATTTGAATGAGATAATGAGGTTAAAAAACATAAAAACTATTCCTCTACTGAGGTTGTCTTGTTATTGGAATTAGGTGAAAATGAGATTGTTTTCCCGATTCCGTAATTTTTTTTCCGAAAACCTGATTTCCACCTAATTTTCCAGACGAAACAACCTCAGTAGCAACAAGATATCTTTACCTTCTTTTGACCTCATTACCTAATTTTCCAACCTCATATTTGAATGAGGTAATGAGGTTAAAAAACATAAAATCTATTTCGCTCTACTGAGATTGTTTTGTTATTGGAATTAGGTGAAAATGAGGTTGTTGGAGAATTATTCAATACCATTACTCCATAATTTTTCCGAAAACTTTCGGGATTTTCGATTCAAAGCGCATTTCCTGAAGAGTCGCGGGATGAAGAAAATGCAATTTCGTGGCGTGGAGCATCAAACGACCGGCAGGATCGGTCTGAGCGCCATATTTTGGATCGCCCGCGACGGGATGTCCGATAAATTCCATTTGCGCACGAATCTGGTTTTTACGACCGGTTTCGAGTTCGAGTTCCAAAAGCGCATATTTTGCATTGTTTTTCAGGACTTTATAATGCAAAACAGCCTCCTTGCCGTGTTCAGGGTCGGTGCAATACACTTTATAGCGGCTGTTTTCGGCTAAATAGGAAACAACGGTATCCTGCTGTTTTTCGGGAACACTCTCAACCACAGCCGTATAGGTGCGTCGAACAATCATTTTTTGCCAGTTATTGCGCAGATTTTCCTGCGACGGCAGATTTTTGGCAAACATCATCAGCCCCGAAGTTCCCTTGTCCAAACGGTGAAGTACAAATATTCTATTCTGGACATTTATCTGCTTAACATATTCATTCAGAAGGAAATAAGCAGTACGTTTCTGCATTGGCGAATCGGAAACCGACAACAGTCCCTCGTGCTTGTCCGCAACGATAATATCATCGTCTTCGTAAACAATTTTCAGTTGCGGATGGCTGAACGCAACGCGCCCTTTTTCGCGACTGATAAACACCGTATCACCTGCTTTCAGCGGCGTATCGAATTGAGTAACAGACTGATTATTGACAAAAACCTGTCCGTGTTTCAACAGCGATTTTACGGACGTTTTGCTTTGCCCTTTCAGCAAATCCAGCAAATAAGGCAGTAACGTATTCTCCTCATTAACAACGCTTTTCCGCCCATTTTGCGAAACGCCTTCCCTCCCCTTCCGCCTAACTCCTAATGCCTTCCCGCCTCTATCAGATTTCATCGGAAAAATAACTTTTTGGCAATGTTCGGCAGTTGTATTGCGAAGCCATAATTTCACCGTAAGCGCCGGCTGAACGCAAGGCTATCAAGTCGTTACGGTGTACTTTATTCAGTTTGCGGTCTTTGCCGAAAATATCCGACGATTCGCAAATGGGACCCACAACATCGTAAATTTCAAGATCTTCATCGCTCGTGATGTTTTCAATATGATGATACGCATCGTACATCGCCGGACGAATCAGTTCCGTAAATCCCGCATCCAAAATCGCAAACTGCTTTACAGAGCCTTGTTTAACATATAATACCTTGGAAATCAGTGATCCGCACTGTGCAACGACTGCACGTCCCAACTCGACATGAATTTGCAGTCCCTCACGCGGTATCAGCAATTTATGGAATACTTTGAAATAATTTTCAAACTCGGGAATAGCCAAATGGTTGGGATGCTGATAATTAACTCCGAATCCGCCGCCGAAATTCAGCGTTTCCACGCGCAACCCTTTCTTTCCCAGATCATCCAGCAAATCCTGCGCCTTGATACATAAATCGCGGAAAGGCGATAAATCGGTGATTTGCGAGCCGATGTGAAAATGAAGCCCCGAAAAATGCACGTTTTTCATTTTTTGCATGGCTTCAATCACGCCATCCAGCATTTCAAGATTGATGCCGAACTTGTTCTCTTCCAGCCCCGTAGTGATTTTTGCGTGCGTATGCGCGTCCACATTCGGATTGACCCGCAAGGCGACGGTTGCCGTTTTGTTTTTCGCTTCCGCCAATGCATTGATAACTTCCAGTTCAGCAAGCGATTCGACGTTGAAACAGGAAATATCGTTATCCAGTCCGAGATTTATCTCCCAATCGGCTTTTCCCACGCCTGCAAAAACAATGTTGGAAGCAGGAAATCCGGCGTCCAACGCAGCCTGTATTTCGCCCCCGCTCACACAATCGGCGCCCATCCCGCTTTGGGCTATCAGCCTCAGAATACGCGGATTGGCATTCGCTTTGACGGCATAATGCTGGTGATAGCCGTACCGGTTTATTTCCGCGTTGATTGTATCCAATGTTCTCTGAAGCAACGCCATATCATAGTAGTAAAAAGGCGTTTGCAGTTGTCTGAACCGTTCTGTCGGGAATTTTCCTTTAATCATTTTATTATTTGTTTATTATGCATGTTCAATATCATATCTCAAATCGTCTGCATCCCGTTAAAAAGCAGCCCCTCCCCAAAAGGGAGGGAGTCCCCCTCCTTCGGAGGGGTTAGGGGAGGTTTTGACCTTTCTACCAAGCTCATAACGGATTGCTAATTTGGGTATTACATTGAAATTTCATTTGTTTTTTATTCCAAATTTTCCGGATTTGCCAAATCCTTATTACGTTTAATAATGCGATAAACTCTCTGAAATCCTTGTTCAGTAGCATATTTCCATGAATTATACTCGGTACGTATTTCTTCCAGCGCCTCCAACCGTCTTTGGGGCGATTGTTGCTGCCAATAGGCAAAATCCGTCTGTTTTTCGCTTAAACG
>JAITMT010000501.1 GCA_031277235.1 Tannerella sp. | reverse complement strand
ATAACCGTTTGTTGCCACAACTGTTTTTTCAGTGGAAGCGAGGCTTCGATTTGTGCCGTAAAACGTTCATTTTGAGTAGTATTTCCCTCCAGCGGCAACAGTAAACCCTGCGGCATACTTCGGCTATCGCAAGTGATAACCGCGCAATTATTGTCGAGTAGCGCCTCCATCAATCCGGAAGTAAAAGTAATCTGCTTGTTATCAATCACTATCACCCCAATATCTTCTATTGGCATAGTTCGAACGCTTTCTGACTTAAAACTTTCGGGCAAGGCGTCGTTCTTTTCCACTTCGGGAAGTTTGATGACCAACTGAGCGTTTTTCAAACTCAAATAAGCGGGATTGCCGAAATAGAGGGTTTTCTTGATCATTGGTTTAAATTTTTGAACGTCAACGTTCCGTCTAATTTTATTTCAAAATCAATGTTTTCAATCAGACAATTAAAGTTGTTTGCAACTAATTGCAACCTTGCTTGATATTTATTCGGAGTAAATTCTGAAAAATTATCTTTTATATCAGCATCCTTTCGCGCTTCAATGTGGTTTTGAAGATAAATATTATCCGAACTTGTCGTATTGAATTTGTAAACAACAAACAATCTTCTGTTCAACTCTTTTGATTCTAATTCATGTAAATCTTCTTTCGTGTCTTTTTTCATTAGTACACGAGTTCCTACTTTTATTATTGCCTTTAATTCATAAGTTTTGTCTTTTTCAGTGATTATTTTGAAATACGGTTCATTCCAAAGATCATCGGCGTTTTTCAAATTTAATTCGGTTGCTTCAAAGAAATTTATCAACTTGAATTTACGTTCTGTTTGCTTTTTCTTTTGGTTTTCAAATTCATACAAAAGACATAAATAATTGCCGTCATTTTGAGCGTAATAGAACTCTTTATGTTCTCTATCCTGCAAATGGAATAAATTTTTGGTTGATTTATAAGTTTGTTCTTTCACTTGAATGACTTTATCTTCTGTAAAATAACCTCGACCGGCTGCAACTTTACATCGAATGTGGCGTATCGGACTTATTGCTTTGCCGTTTTTATTAGTTCTCTTTTCATTGCCGTTTTTATCTAACAGCCAAATAGGTTCATTAATTGCTTCTTTAAAAGTTTTTCCGCTTGCTATTCGTTGCTGTACTACTGATTGAATAGATTTCTTTACATTTGTATCAATTATTTTTTCAAAATCTTTTTCTGTGGTAAAACTTGTGATAGGAACACGCATAACCACTAAAATCACATCTTTTCCATCTTTGTCTTTGGGATAAATGAAACGCCCTTGCTCATCTTTTTCTAATTTTTCGTCTTTTATTGAAGGATATTTAATTGCACCAAACAACGAATCTTTGTGTAACTGCGCTCTTATGCTATCACCTTGTATCCATTTCGTTACCAATTCGTCATTTGCATTTTTTACAAAAATTTCTTTTCCTCTTTTTCTTGCTTTCCGTTTGGCAGGCGTAAGCGTTTGGTCTTTAGAAATGTGATTTATCAGAATATTTTCTTCAATGTATTGATTCAAATTGGAAATATCGCCAATGTTGCAACTGCGTTTTTCCCTTTCAAGTTCTTGTTCTTCAAATTCCGTTGACAAATTCAATTTTTTGTTTTCTTGAATTTTGTAATAGAGTTCCAACATCCTGTCGCGTTTTGCTGCAACGGGAATACACGAAAGGATTGCCGCATCAATGGCGTGATGCGAGTGTTTGTCGCGGTCTTTCTTTTCGTTGGCAGATTGTATGCCGAGCATTTTACGAAAATCAGCCGTTACGCTGCCTTTCTGTACATCCACTTTACTGAATACCGATTTTAGATAATGATAGGCATATTTTGTAATCAAATGCGTATCATTCAGTTGGCTGTTTTTAAATCCGCTTGTTACTTCTGTCATAGTAAAGCGGTCGAGTTTGTTTTGCCAATAATCCAATTCCATTTGCCATAAATGACGTTGGCGTATAGCACTGTCTTTCACATCTTTTGTTTGTGATTGCTTGGATTTCAGTTTCCAAAATTCCACATTATTTTTTAATTGTTCTACTTTCTGTTCCCACGCTTGCAGCCGTGGTTTAATTGCCGAATACTCTAACCCGTTAATAGTCGCCGATTTATCGTAATTGGGCAGTTGTGTCGGGATTTGATTTTTCTTGATATGTCTATTGTAGTACGCATCACAAACTGTAAGATTTGCTAATGAATTATCAAAAGAAACACTTCTGGGAATAGTATGTTCAAAATCTGTAGAATTTTCGTCGAACAAATTTGAAATGTTTATAATTCTTCCTGTATAAAGGCATTTCATTCCTTGCTCTAACCACAATTTGTACTTTGTTACATCTTTCTTATATTGAAAATCTTTTGCTTTTCCTATTATTTTTTTCTTCTTTTTCTTGTTGCTCTCATCTTGCTCTTTTTCACTCTCATAACGGACTTTGTCAAATAAATAATCAGGATTTTGCTCAATAAGAAGGCGTGCTTTATCAATGTCGTCGCCTTCTCTTTCTTCGCCACGAAGTTCTTTGACTGCTTCCACAATTTTTTTGTTTTCTGCCTCCCGTTCACGCTGATACGCCTCTATCGCCCAACGCATATTTGCATCGTTCAAATTGCGAGCGGTTTCTACGACAACTCTTGTATCTTCGTCAATTCTTCCTTCCAATAGAAGAGAATTTACCAATTTTCGCAACTCGTGCAAAGTTCGCATTGCCATCGGATTCTTAAATGCACCAATTACAGGGCTTTCTAATAATCTTTTGGATAGCAAAACTCCGTTATGCTCTATTCGTTTATCTTTTGCAGGTTTATAAAATTCAACCATTGACGGGTGGTACAACTTGCTGAGTTTTTTTTCGTCAAGGAACTCAAACTTATCTGCTAAAAATTGCTTTATAGTGTCGCCCAATTTCGGAAGTTTGTAGTAATCTCTTTTTGAAGTGGCAAAAAACTGCTGATATTTTTCTTTTACGGCGTTTATAATTTCGTCTTTATTTTCCGTGATCTCCCAAGTTTTTGTGCCAAAGGCTTCTTTTGTGTATTTTTCAATTTCCTTTAAATCCAATTTATCCAATTGATATTCCGTGTTTTTGTAAGCAAATTGTTCTTCGTGCTCCAATGATTTATAGTTGGATATCAAACTGTTTGCAATATTCAAAATGCGTTTTTCTTCTCTGTTTTCCCGTGTTAAACCGTTGATGGAATTGAAAAACAGTTGTTCGTTTTCCGTCCATAATTCTTCGCCAAGAATTTCAGGTATTTTTGCCAATAATGCCGCATCGGTATAAATCAATCCATAGTAGCCTTCCTTATTTATGTCGGGAACTAAAAAACGGTTGATATTTCGTATTGCTTTCAAACTTAGCATACTGTATCCTTGTGGAATGGCAACCCATAAATTGACAAGTGATTTGGTCTGCTTATCGTCAAAATTCAGTTGGGTTTTAGCAAACTCGACTATGCTTTCTTCGTCATCGAAAGAAAAACAAATATGCCAAATGTCTTCGGTTGTATATTTTACATTGTATTCTTTTTTCTCTTTTGTTGTTTTGTTTGTGTGCGTTTTTGTTGTTTCAAAAACAAAATTATCCCAATTTTCTCCAAATAAATTTTTCAATCGCCCTGAAATCGGACACCCTGAAACATTGGTTTTGTCTTTGTAGTTGATTGTTCGCTCACTTTTCTTTTCCGACCACGACAAAGATTTCCCTATTTCTTTTTCAATCCATTTACGTATATCTTCAAACTTGAAATTGGCTCTTGTGAGCAAAAATTTTTCCTTGTACAATTTCAATTTTTGCTCGGCAGATAGATTCTGCCAATTTTCATCTATCGAAATACGATATTGAACGTTGTTGATAAAGGCAAATGCGCGAAATTTTTCAAATTCGGGGTGGCTAATCGGACAACGATACTTTGAAGTTTCCAACGTACATTTTCCAACCAATCCTTTTTGTGAACACAAAGGTTGTTTGTAAAAAATACTGCCGTCTTTTTTATCGCTGTAAATTCGTTTGAAAAAATCACTATTAACATCTAATCCATTCTGAAATTTAAAAATGTATTCGATTTCTTCACGATATTGGGAACGCACAGCCTGATAACCTGTTTTCTCAATAACGCTACCTCTTATACGTTTTCCGTTTTTTTCTATTTCATATAATACGCACCCAACTGTTGGTAATTGCAGGTTGTTCTCTTCAATATATTTTGTCAATCTTTGTGATTGTTTTTCTTCCGATTTTTTTAGCGTGATTATTTCGTTTTCGGTTATTTCCGGGGTATCCAAAATGTCTTTTGTGGCTTCTTCCTGCTCTTTCAAAGTTTCACCTTTGCTGCTTTTGAAACCTCGTCTTTGGGCAATGTGATATAAGGCTCTACCCAGTTTGAAGCGATTTATTTCTTCGGAAAAATCCAATTGAACAGTTGCCAATTCCGCACGAAGTTGGTAAGGGCTTGAATAATCGGATTTTCCATCGCCGTCAAAATCTAATCTTACCCATTGTTCAAATTCAACTGCACCAATAGGATATTGTCGTTTTAACCCTTTGCTTTTGTAATAATTGCTCCATTTTTTCAAATCTTCCATTGAAAGTGGACAGTAACCATATTCAATCAATACTTTCAACGTTTCCCAAATACGATATTTGCGAGCTTGATATAATCGACGTGTAGAACGATTTTTAGTACGCTCAGCAGCATAAGAAAATTCGCCTGTTTTTCCACTACCGACACCTTTTTTGAAAATAATAGACCCAAATTGTTCAAGTTGATTTTCAAGGTTGTCGCCACTATCAGTATTACGGTTTACGTAACCAATGGAATTTGTTCCTAAGTCGAGAGAAAAAAAATTTGCCATTTTTTATGTATTTTTTTGTTTATGTTATTTTTTTGTTGTACTTTTGTCGCACAAATTTTGAAAGACTCTTCACAATAAGGCTATAAGCCGAAGATTTCTTAATCCCGCGTACTCCGTGGGATTATTTTTTGCGGTAAAGATACAAATATTTTGTAAAATATATTTTCTATCTGACATTTTTCGTTTTTTTTAGGGCGTTTCCGTTACGGGCTGCTCATAATCAAATTTTTCTTTCAGTTCGCGGCGATGGCTTCTATTACATTCACAACCTGTTGCCGTAGATATTCTTTCTGTTTGCGGTTTTCATCCAGAAACTTGCCGATTTTTTCCCACCGGTTTTTCTTTTTATCCGTCAAGGCATGAATAGCCTCCTTGGCATGTCCTACGATTTTTTCTTCTGCTGCTTCCATTTTTTTGATAGTTAAAAGTTTCGGATTCAATTTTACGCTGCAAAGATAGATTATTTTTCCGAAATGTCAAAAACAGCGACGGTTCTTTTTTCCGTTTCCGAAATAATTTTATACTTTTGCAGAAAATTTTAGAATAAAATATGGCGCTGAAATGTGGTATTGTCGGGTTGCCGAATGTGGGCAAA
>JAITMT010000442.1 GCA_031277235.1 Tannerella sp. | reverse complement strand
TCCACTCTCAACGAGTTCTGTTTCTCGATCCCTGGTGTAATTATCGTGATATACAAAGTCACTCCCAGTGTTATAAGGCGGATCAATGTATATCATTTTGATTAGATTGAAATAACTTTCCTGCAAAATTTTCAATACTTCGAGGTTATCGCCCTCAATGTAAAGGTTTTCTGTATTGTCGAAATCCACGGAATCTTCGCGTATGGGTCGTAAAGTGTTGGTTGTAGGTAGATTGGCAGTAACGATTGCTTCACGCTTTCCGGGCCATTCCAAACGGTAGCGTTCGCGGTTGCCTTCCACTACGGCATGGCTCAATTCCTGTTTCAGCAAGTCGAAATCAATGGCTTTGCCTTCGGCGCTTTCCGTTACGCAGTTCGGAAACAGGGCTGCCAACTTGTCGAAGTTGTCATTTACCCGATCGGGGCTTTGCAAGTCGAGTCTATCTATCTTATTCATAAGAATTTATTATATCTATTTAATGCATCTATGAAATTCAAAATCTTGACATTACAGTCTTGACATTTTCCGCAAAATTACAATTTTTATATGAATTAACGGTAAAAACAGAAAAGAAATTATTAAAAGCAAGAAAGATGGTGTTGAGGCACGTGTAGGCAGTCTGATTTAGCCTACCACAAAAAAGGTATTTCCCAATTCCCGATTTATTGTTACTTTTGCCGGCTAAATGACGTAAAAAAATGGACAAAGACGTAAAAAAATCGAACATGAAGCCGGAAACAGCCTGTATCCATGCCGTGAGGGACTACTCCCATTCTACCGGCGCCGTAGCCGTTCCCATTTATCAATCCGCCACTTTCGCCCATCCCGGATTCGGGCAGAGCACGGGCTACAACTATTCGAGGATGCAAAATCCCACGAGTGAACACGTCGAAAAACTGATTGCCGCACTCGAAGGCGGCGTCGGCGCAACTGCCCACTCAAGCGGAATGGCTGCCGTTTCGACGCTCATGGAACTGTTTGCGCCCGGCGACGAAATCATCGCTACCGACGATTTGTACGGAGGCTCAATTCGTCTGTTCAACCGGATACTGACCAAAAATGGTATCGTCATACGTTATGTGGATACGTCTGATATACAATTGGTTGAAAAGAATATAACGGAAGCGACGAAGGCGATATTCATCGAAACGCCGACCAATCCGATGATGAAAGTGTCCGACGTTGCCGGACTGAAAACGTTGATTGGCGACCGGAATATTTTGCTGATTGTGGACAATACGTTTTTGACGCCCTATTTCTTCAATCCGATTGCGCTTGGCGCCGATATTGTCGTTCACAGCGCGACAAAATACCTTGCCGGACATAACGATACGCTGTCCGGTTTCCTGGTTGCCAAATCGGAAGAAATGGCTGAAACACTGCAATATCTGAAAAAAACCAAAGGCGGCGTGCTTTCGCCTTTTGACGCTTTTCTGGTTGCACGCGGCATAAAAACGCTGGCAATCCGCATGGAAAAATCGCAGCAAAACGCCATCGTCATCGCCGAATGGCTTCAAAAACAGCCGAAAGTTACAGCCGTTCACTATATCGGTTTGCCCGACAATCCCGGATTTGAAGTCTCTAAACGCCAGGCTCGCGGCTTTGGAGCGATGATCAGTTTCCAGGTGGACAGTCCGGAAACCGCCCAAAGCATTCTGGATAAAACGGAACTTGTGCTCTACGCCGAAAGTCTCGGAGGCGTGGAAACACTGATTACATACCCCATCACCCAGACGCACGCCGATGTGCCCGAAGCCGAACGCGAAGCGCGGGGCATAGACGAAAGGCTTCTCCGGCTGTCGGTCGGCATCGAGGCGGTAGAAGATCTTATTGAGGATTTGGAGAAGGCAATGCGGTGATTGGCAAATAGAGGCGATGAATAGATTAAAGTAATTATTGCGGTGCTTTTCAAACTGCCAATTCTTGTCCCGTTAGGGACGGAATATTGGTAGAAATACAATATATCAACCCTTTCACGTGCCGCCAGGTACGTGATTAAAAGCAATTCGAGAGAAAATCGCGTACCTATGGCACACAGCATGAAGGAGATTTCATTTTTCTACCAATATTTTGTGCCTAAAGGCACATTTATATAATTTAATGAATCTCCGTATAAATACCTGAAATAGTGCAATTATGAATCCAACGGATTCAAATATTTATAGAAAACGCCATTCGGATTTATATACGACTCCTTTGGAGTCGAACAGAGGTTGAAACATGACATTTTCTATAAACATGCAATCCCTTCAGGATTGAAAAGATGTTTGGGTATAAATAGGGATATACATAATTCTTAATTTTTAATTCTTAAAATGAATCTCCGTATAAATACCTGAAATAGTGCAATAATGAATCCGAAGGATTCAAATATTTATAGAAAACGCCATTCAGATTCATATACGACTCCTTCGGAGTCGAACAGAGGTTGAAACATGACATTTAACAATAAAATCACAATTTTCAACAAAATTTTACACTTTATTCGTTGCATTCTAAAAAAATTCTTATCTTTGCACCCGAAAATTATGGTATTAAAGCCGTATAAAATTTTTTTTTTTCATCTTTTACAGCCTTTTGGCTGAAAAGTAGTTTAAAATTTTTATTTGTTTATTATAGGGCTGCGTGAGCAGCCCTGTTTTTTTCCCTTTCTTCTGCAAAAAATCCGGGAAAATCCAAAATACCAAATCTAAAATCGTAAATTCAAAATCCCCAATCCCCCATTTTCATCTTTCAGTCATTTTTTTTAGAAAAAAAATACTTTTTTTAACATTAATCAATTAATTGATAATAAGTAATTTATACTTTTTCCCTGAATCTCGCAATAAAAAATTTACGGAAAATGTTGATTTTTATACACCAATTATGTTGCAATATCAAATTTATTCATATCTTTGCAGCCGAAAATGTTAAAAAAGATAAAAGTTGAAATGTCTTTACTGTCATAATTGACCTAAAAGTCTATATACTATTTGAAGCATTCAACCGGTAAACTATAAACGGGAAAGCAGGAAGACTCATACGCTCAACAGACGAATGTCCGGCAGGCGCGGGAGCCTATCTTATGCTTTTCTTTTCCCGTGAAAGTGTTAAAAAAAATTAACATTTTTGAGAGATTCAAGATTCGCTGCCGGGTTATGGCAAGCGAAAAAGGAGAGAATATAATTTTTTATAGTAATAAATATGAAACCATTTACAATCAGTAAAAAAACGAAAATGTTTCTCCTGCTGGCAGTTCTTTTCCTCGGAATTGAAGCAACTGCCCAGGTGAGTGAAAAGGGGGTTCCGGCAAGTTTTGCTTTCGAGGGTTCGATTGACTTGCGGGCTGCGAGACTGCCTTTTGTGGCGCCCATTCAATTTGATGTGGCGCAGTTGAGGGAGGAAGACAGAGTTTCTGAACAAAACCATCTTCCTTTGAGAACAAGTGTCATCATTCCCGTTGACCTGGATGTACGCAATTCGGGGGAATGGAGCACGTTGCCCAACGGTCAGCAAGTTTGGACGCTGACGATCGAGGCGCCCGACGCGATTGCCACTTCGCTCTATTATGATGATTTTTTCATTCCGGAAGGAGGGAAACTCTTCATTTACAACGAAGACCATTCGCATGTGATTGGAGCCTACACGCATCGTACGAATCCGAACACGGAAGGCACTTTTGCCACGGAATTTGTGGCGGGAGATAAAATCACGCTGGAATACAATGCGCCTGCTCCACCGGCTACCTCCGGAGACCGGGAATTTGTTGCCAGACCGGCGCTGCCCCGTTTGAAAATCTCCGGGATCGGATATGGGTACAACTACTTGAAAATAAGGAAAGTGAAAAAACCGGGAGAGGTTGAAACGAGAATCGGAGAATCCGAAAGTTGCGAGGTGAACATCAACTGTCCGGAAGGAGCCGACTGGCAGGACGAGAAAAAAGGAGTTGCCCGGTCGCTAACGCCCATTGGAGGTTATGTGTTTCTGTGTTCCGGGACGCTTGTGAACAATACCCGGCAAGACCTGACTCCCTTCTTTTTAACGGCAAGCCACTGTTTTTATGACGGTGCAACCACGTTGAACAGTGCAGAATGGAATCAAATCCTCTATTATTTCCATGACGAAAGTCCCACTTGCGAAACAGCCATGCCGTTGAATATCAAGACGGTTGTCGGAGCGCAGATGCTGGTGGAAGTACGTTTAAACGGAGGTTCCGACGGGGTACTGTTAAAGTTGAATATGGCTACGGTACCGCTGGATTGGGATTTATACTTTAACGGATGGGACCGTTCCAATACCGGAGCAACGGGCGGAGTAGGAATTCATCACCCCGCAGGCGACGTGAAGAAAATATCAACCTTCTCCTCAACGGCTACCAGCGCTACGGCAAATATGAATACCGGTGAAGTAGGCGATGCCTGGGCTCATTGGCGGGTTTATTTCGACGAAACAGTCAGCGGATGGGGACAAACCGAAGGAGGCTCTTCGGGCTCTCCGCTCTTCAATCAGAACGGTTTGGTGGTGGGAACGCTGACCGGTGGAAATGCAAGTTGCAACAATCTGACAGGATACAGCATTTACGGTAAATTGTGGTATCACTGGGATCACCCGAATCAGGCTACTGCCTCCGGCGTTGATCTTACGAAGATGATGAAGGATTATCTGGACCCGGACAACACGGGCGTTACCACGTTGAATGGAACCTATACCGCCAATAATGAAGCGACTGCCGATTTCACGGCAAGCGCTACCAATATTTATATACTGGAATCCGTCACTTATACCGATCATTCGGTCGGCGCAAACACCTGGACGTGGACTTTCGAAGGCGGCACGCCAAGCACCTGGAGCGGAAAAACGCCGCCGCCGATTGCCTATAACGCCGCCGGTACTTTTACGACCACCCTGGTTATCAACAGTGGAACGGGACCGCAGGAAACACAAACGGAAACGATCAATGTAACCCTGAAAGGAACGCCTGCACCGCCGGTGGCGAATTTTGGGCTTCCCAACCTTGTTTTCAGCGAAGGTTTTGACAGTTCTCCGCTTCCTGGCTGGACTGTCCAAAACAGCCCCGTACATGTAAGCCCGAATCAATGGGCATTGGGTAATTTGACGCCGGGACCGGTTTTCAGCGATATTGACCCCTCCAGTGTGGCTTCTGCCATAATAGTATGGCATGCTAATTATGCAGATACATGGTTGATAACAGCTGGCGATTATTCCATAGTTGACGGATCATCCATCGAATTTTATGTAGAATATGATGGATATTATTTGGATGCGGCAACAATGAACTTTTTGGTTTCGGATGATGGCGGAGCTACCTGGACACAGAAGTGGACAGCAGGAACTACGGTAATAAACACCCGCCCCATGTCATGGACAAAATACAGTATTGATCTTTCGGCTTATGATGGCAGTAATTTGAAATTTGCCTGGCAATATGTTGGGGCGGACGGAAATGCTATGGCACTTGATGGGATAAGATTCAACGGTCTTTTAACCCAGACAACCCTCTATGTGGGTGATTTCCTCACGCCGATTGACCGTTCCACCGGAACGCCTGTCCTGTGGGACTGGACTTTTAACGGCGCCACGCCCGTCACGGCTTCCGGAGAAGCGCCTACCGTTCAATACATGACGGCTGGAGTCTATGACGTTACATTGAAAGTGACCAACACGGAAGGAACGGATACAAAGACAGTTACTGCTGCGGTTACGGTTTTGGACAAGTTGCCGGTCGTTGATTTTACCGCCGCTTCGTTGGGTTATACCATGCGCGACAACTACGGTCCGTATATTACCCCGCATCAGGAGGTGGATTTCACCGATTTAACCCAAAATTATCCGCTCTCCTGGGATTGGACATTGGGAGGAACTCCGGCAAATTCTACCGGTCAAAATCCGCAAAATGTCCTGTATGATGCTTCAGACACGTATGACGTTATACTGAATGCGACCAATTCGGCAGGCACACAATCCAAGACCGTAACAGATTTTGTCAAGGCGGGTTATGACGATCCTACCCGCATCTGGAACTTGATGCCGGGAGAAAATATTGGCGCCTATACCTTTGACTATGGCGCAGTATTTGGTTCTAACAATGCCGGAATATCTATGTTTTCCGAGCGCTTTGACGCGCCATTAACCGCAGGTTATGTCTCCAAAGTGGATTTCAAATGCTTCAAAACGGCTCTTACGGCAATTGGAAACCTGACTGTGGCGATATTCTCCGATGATAACGGTGTGCCCGGAACCCAATTGGGGGCTACCGGAACGTTGTCAATTAATTCAATTCCCACGTCAGCAAATCTGACGACCGGATTGGCTTATTCCACCGTAACTTTCCCGACGCCGATTTTGGTAACGGGCGCTTTCCATGTACGGTTCAGTGGTCTTCCGGCTAATGTGACGGCAGGCGTTCGCTTTGCATCGGCTATCAGCCGGGGGGCGTTGGCAAAAAATACAGCCTATCTTTTTGCAGGCGGATGGGGTGCGGCTTCGCAATTTTTCTTCGATTTGAACACCTCCCTGGATGTAGTTCCCTATTTTGAATATACCAGTGATCTTACAACCGTTTTCGAGGCGGAACCGGCTTATACGCTGAAAGCCAACGGCAATCTGTATATTCCGACCGGAGCCGGTTTGAATTTCAGGAGTTTGTCAACCGGTTTGGCGCCCAACGAATGGGATTGGGCATTCACCGGAGGGAATCCGGCTACTTCAGCCGAAGAAAATCCGCAAAACGTGGTTTATGATACCGACGGAACATACAATGTGTCACTTACGGCAAAAAATGAGGAAGGCGTTACTAGTTCGCTTACGAAAGCCGATTATGTGAAAGCAATTTACAATCAATACAATCCGATCTGGAATGTGTTGCCGGGAGAAGTGGCGACCTCCATTTGGAATTGGAGTGCCACCCAATATATCTTTGGTCATAATCTTTATGGCATAACAGATTATTCTGAACGCTTTGAAGCTCCGGTTACTGCCGGTAAAATTTCGGGAGTGGTTATCCAATTCAACCGAACGGCAGCACCAAGCGGCACATTAACCATCAGCATTGCTAAAGATGAAGGCGGTTTCCCCGGTGCCGTTTTAGCTACGCAAACTTTGGCTGCCAATGCAACCAACTTTCCAACTAACGGAACGAATGCAGGCAATTTGAAGACGATTACTTTCGCTTCTCCGGTCTTGGTTACCGGCGCTTTCCATGTGGTGGTAGGCGGATTTTCCGGTACTGCTACGGGAGGTGTTCGAAATGTAAATATCACTGCAACAGATGACCGGACGGTAGGGAAAAGCACGGCTTATCTTTATGATGTACCTTACTTCGGCGGATGGGCATCTACAGTGGAAGAGATGGTAGGCTATCTCTCCCTCAACATTGCTCCACAGTTTGCCTATACAACGGATATTGACGCGGCATTCGTAGCCGAAAACGGTTATACCCGTCAAAGCAATTACGGTCAGTTCATTCCGACGAATGCTTCCATAGACTTTCTCGACCGGACGATAGGCACTCCGACCGAATGGAACTGGACATTCACCGGCGCGTCTCCGGCGACGTCGAACGTGGCAAATCCGCAACAAATCACTTATGCTTCGGACGGTGAATTTGCCGTAAAACTGAGTGTGAAAAACCTGCCTCAAACCGTGGATGATGAAGAAATTCCCGATTACGTAAAAGTCGGTTACGACACTCCGGAAAAGATTTGGAATCTGTTGCCGGGCGATGCGGGCGATGCCGGTTATTACGATGCAGGCTATGGTCCGATTACCGGTTCAAATGTAACCGGAGATCAATCTTTTGCCGAACGTTTCGATGCGCCCTTAGCCATGGGATACATTACGTCAGTGGACATTCTTTTTGGAAATGCTCTATCAAGCGGTTCGCTGACTGTTTCCATCATGAAAGAAGTTGCCGGAATTCCCGAACAGGTGCTGGCATCCAAGGAATTGCCCGTAAGCGATATTAATGATGGCGTTTATACCACGGTAACATTTGACGGTCCCGTCTATACCGACGGCGCATTCTATGTGGTAGTGAGCGGCTTTGATCAATGGACGGCAGGTATTGCCATTTACTCTTCGAACGCCCTGCCGGCAAGCGCCAAAAACACCGCTTTTGTTTTCGGTCCTCCGGCATACGCGTGGAATCCCATATTACCGGCGTGGGGATATTCCAATTCCCTGTCATTGAGTATTGTGCCTACATTCACGTATTCCACTCTCCCGGCATTTTCGGTGGTTACCGATTTGGCAGTCGGCAGAAAAGACTTTGATGCAACTGTAGGTACCGGCACCGTAACATCCAACATACCCTGGACGGCTACAACTGCCGCCCCCTGGATAACCATCGTTGACGGTGCAGGCAATTCCGACGGAGTCTTTACCTATACCGTAGCGGATAATACGGATCCCTATCCGAGAGCGGCACGGATTATTGTTGCTCCCACCGGTCTTGAAACCTTGCAGCAGGTGATCGTTGTCCGTCAGGCAAGCACATTCCCGACCGACGTTACGGCTGCCTTTGTGACCGACGATGTGCAAGTGGATTGGACGGGATTCCCCGACAATACGCTGTCGAAACCGCTATCGTCCGTTGCAGAAAGGAAAGATTTTCGGAAGCAGGTAGTAATTTCCGAAGAAAACTTGCCGTTTACTCCGGACAAATTCGGTTCGAGAACAGCGGTGCGGGCTAAAGACCGGTCTTCCTTATCCGATAAGAAGGCTACGTTGAAAGGTTTGGCGGATAGGGTAGAGCCGGTAGCAATTGCAGAACTTGCAGGGCAGGGAGAGAACGCTCCCGCAACGGAAAAGAGAATGTTGCAATCAACGCCTGCCGCCGAAACGGAACAGAACGTTCCCGTACAGGCAAAAAGCACTTTGCAATCAACACCCGCCGAAACGGTTATGCGCTGGGATAGCGGCAACAATGTTAATGCCATCGGAGTCAATAATCCGCTTCTCACCCATTTCAAGATGGAAGTAGCATCGCTTTTCAAGGCAGGCGATTTCGTTGTGCCCGATGTACCCCGCGGTATCACCTATATCAAGAAAATCGAAGTGTATATCAACGATTTACCCGTTGACGGCATCACGCTGAAAATACGTCAGGGAAGTATTGTTTACAGTCAACCGGTAAGCAACGCTCAACTGTCTATTCACTCGTTTAATGTCATTACGCTAAACGATGCTTTCCTGATTGACAAGAACTCCGATATTTATATCGGTTATGAATTCCATGCCAATGGCGACAATGGAGGAATGTTTGTAGCCGGAATGGACGAAGGACCGGCAGTCGAGGGCGGCGATTTGATCTCCCAGGACGGCGGACCCTTGCTCAGCCTATACGATATTTCCGGAGGCTCTTTAGACGGCAACTGGAACATAGCAGCCGTAATAGAAACCGGAACAGTGGACTACGTTGTTTATCGCGATGATGTAGCGATTGCCCAGACAACCGCTCCGACCCATCTCGATACAGACCAACTCTACCTTTCAATCGGAGAACATTGCTATCAGGTTTCGGCGCTTTTTGACGGACTGGAATCCACGCGATCCGCTTCGGCTTGCGTTATGCGTGCCAGCATGCTTGATTTATATGAACCGTCGGTTACGCAGGAAGACTTTGCTGCTCCCGGCGAAAGCCAGGTCATCACGTTTACGGTTACCGATCCGGATGATTATATTAACTTGCTGGGATTGAACTTCTATGCAAACGTGCCCTCCTGGATGACCTATTCGATTTCGGGGAATGCAATTACGTTCACTGCCTCGCCGAACACAACCGGTTTCCTCCGCACAGGCGTCATTCAAGTCTGGTTGGGCGTAACGGGCAGCACGTTCTCCCTGGCAAACGGATACGAAATACCGGTTAGCCAGAGGTCCGTACTCACTCCGGCAATGTTGAATTACCTGCTGACAGATGTTACTTACGACGGTTTACCGCATGGAGTAAGCGTGGCATTGGCTTCTCCCTATACGGGCTTGGGCAATATTACCGTCCTGTATAATGGTTCTCCGAATGTTCCCGTCAATGCCGGGGATTACACGGTTTCGATCAATACCACGGCAGGCGTTAATTTTGATCCGGTAACGAATCTCGTTTTAGGTTCCTTCAAGATTAATCCGGCGCCCGGCACTTTCGTCGAAACGGACACCATCAACGTGGGCTATCCGGCACGGCTGACGCTTGACGACATACCGCTCCCGGACGGATACGAATGGGTTGACCCGACCACCGAAATTTTCCCGGGCGACGGACAGATGTTCCCCGCATACTATACCGATCCGAGCGGAAACTATGCTCCGGTACAGGGATTTATTGTGGTGAATGTGCAGGAAGCGATCATCCCGATTCCGCAACGCTTTGTTGACCTGACGAATGTCCCCGACGACGTAACGGTAAACTATGTCAAAGTCAACGGCGGAGAGGCGATACACAACGTCGGTCGCAACTATGTGCAGGGTCATGAAGACTTTGAATTCAACGCCACCTACGCAAAAGGAGAACCGTATGTCGTGGAGGCTTACGGCGATTACTCGCTGAAAACGGTGCGTCTGTATCCGAAACAGGAGGGAGACGGCTCGTTCAGTTATCTCATCCGCCAGGTGGTCGAGCCGTGGACGATAACGTTCGTAACGACCGAAATCGAAAGCCAGATAACGGGCACGGAAAACATCGCCGACGTAAGCGTCAGTACCTACAACAACGTATTGACCATCGTCAGCGACAGGACGGCAACAGCCGACATCTATACCATGCTCGGAACACGGTACAAACGTCTGACGGTAACGGAAGGCACGACGCGAGAAATCCTTCCGGAAGGCATCTACGTGGTTGTCATCAATGAAAAGCGTTTCAAGGTGATAAGCAAGTAAGCCCACCCCCCGATCCCCTCCGCGGAGGGGGAGGAGGACAGTGGCAAATTTTCAAAAGAAAAAAGGGGCGTGCGCCCCTTTTTTCTTTTGAAGATTTGAAGATTCGAAAATTTGAAGATTTGAGGATTCGAAGATTTGAAAATTTGAAAATTGGCGCCTGCAGGCAACGCGCGAAAGCATCTCCAAAGGAGATGAACATGAATAACCCCCAATGAAGCGAAGCGATTGGGGGTACACGGGAGAACGGGTGAACGGATGAACGGAAAAACGGGTAAACGGGTGAACGAGAAAAGCCTCCCCTAACCCCTCCGAAGGAGGGGAACTCTCCCCTCTCCCTGTGGAGAGGGGCAGGGGGAGAGGTTCTAAACGGGTAAACGTCCTGGAAATCGCCCCCAATCGCTTCGCTTCATTGGGGGTTATGAAAATTAGTCCTTTCAGGACACCCGGACGCTGCGAAAGCATCTCCGAAGGAGATAAACATGAATAACCCCCAATGAAGCGAAGCGATTGGGGGTACACGGGAGAACGGATGAACGGTTTTCATTGTCAATTGTCAATTATCCATTGTCAATTAAATAACCCTCCGGCGTAATCTTCAAATTTTCAAATCTTCCAATCTTCAAATAAAAAAAAGTGGCGCAAGCCACTTTTTTATCTCGTTTCGGACATGAAATCAATATTCTGGATGAAATCGTCCAGGCTCGTATCCCGGTCTATTTTCAGTTTCTTTTTCAGGTCGCTTTTGTTGCTCAGGACGGTTTGGTAACTCACGTTCAACTCGTCAGCCATTTCCTTGCTGTTCTTGTCCACATAGACATAGGCGCAGTAGCGCATTTCCAGACTGGTAAGCCTTTTCGGGGCGGCTCTCCTTTTCAGGAACGAAAAAAATTCGGGATGTATTTCGCCGAAGGTCTTGTTGTAAATCTCGTATGACTTGTCGCTGGTATAGTCGTTGCGTATCTGTTTCACGATTTCGTCGTCCGTGGTGCTCTGCATGATTCTTTCCAGCATTTCGTTCTTTTTCATAATCTGGAGATTGTTCGACATCAGCCTGTTATGTGTCAGTTCCTTTTCGTATCTCAGGATTTTCACCTCCTGTTCGGCATTTTTCTTTTGCAGTATCATTCTCGCTTGACGCTTTTTGAAGTAAATAACCAGAATAATCGAAAGGCTGATTCCCAGAATCGCGAGGCTCAGGAAGAGTATAATCCTTGTCCGGGCGAGCCGCAGTTCGTTTTCCTTTTTTCCCGTTTCAAACTTCACTTCGGCGAGTTGGCGCTGCTCTTCTACCTGCATATTCATCATTTCCCTGTAACAATTCATACTTTTCTGCATGGTTTCAGCAGCCTGTTGATACTGTCCGGTTTTCATGTACAAACCGTATAAAAGTTCATAGTGCTTGCCGGTCATGTAAGATCCTTCGGCTTTATCGAGAGGAATAAGTTTTTCTTCGTATAGTTTTATGGCTTTCGGATAATCTTTCTGCACTTCCGACGCCTCAATAATATCCATGTACAATATTGTTTTTTTGACTTTGACGTTGTTTCTTGCATTATTTTTGAAATTTTCCGTGTGTTGCTCTATCTGTTTTTTCAACCGGTCGCCCGGGTAATCGCCGTAAACATTCTTCAACATATTGACGGCATCCCCGTACTTTATCAAGTCAATTTCATTTCCGTTTTGGGAAATATACTGTTCCAAACGCTCGGTATGCAGCAGTATCACATCTTTATTTTCCGGCGGATCCTGTACATAAGCAATATGAGCCAGTTTTGCTTCCATGGCTTTGCAAATAATACTCTTGTTTCCGGTTTTTTCAGCCGCCCGATACATTAAATCAAGATATTTTTCGGCACCGGGCATCAGATCTTTATACATGGTTCTAAAGTATAAATTCACATAAGCGCGATACAGTACAAAGTACTTCACATCTGATTTTTCGGGGAGTTTTTCGGCGATGGATATGGCAGTGAAAAGGTCGCTGTAATCATATTTCGAGTCGAATGTGGCTTTCACCTCGCCAATAGCCCTGTAAGCCAGTGCCTGCACTTCCCGGTCTTCAGTTTTTGAAATGGCGACATGGAGACTGTCTATAATTCTGTAGGCAAGGGTGACATCTCTGGGATAAGAGTTTACAAGCCACAGCAATTCCCTGTTGAGAACATGGATCCTGTACTTGCCGTCTTTCTGTTTTCGGGCGAGCGCACGGGCTTCGTCCAGGAATTTTGCAGCGTTCACACTGTCGCCTTCATTGGTATACAACTGCGCAAGATCCACCATTGGCTTGATTTTTTCCCGCTGCTCGATTTCGGGATTGTTCACGATTTCAGACAGGGAGTCAATGGCTATCAGTTCGCCGTTCTGCGCGATAGCCCGGAAGAAAACACAGGCAGCAAGAAAACTGCCGATTAAAACGATTCTATTACACATAATCTATAAAATTAGATGGATTTCCAACCGTAGAAATTTGCTGCAAAAGTAATATGTTTTTTTTTAATTGCAACACTCTTTTGTTACGGAATAATACAAAAGCCCCCCTGAGACCCCTCTATCTCATTTTACCCCCTGCTTTTACCCATATAAAAAATGCTTTTTTTTCAATTCCCCCTGCTTTTACCCATACGGAATCCGGTGTTTCCCCCCGCTTTTATCCATAAAAAACATGTACGCCGGCAGTAAAAACTTCTCACCTTTGCACCCGCGAAAGTGAGGAAAGAAAAGAATTTGAAAATTTGATGATTTGATAATTTGAAGATTCTTATCCTCGAAGCGGACAGCGTTCTTTGAAATATTGGTTTACACGCTTAATTAATTGACAATGGATAATTGACAATTGACAATTTTCCATTCCCGTAGGGAATTACGCTCGGTAGAAAGATCATCCGACCCCCGGAAGCATGCCGTCAGGTATGCAACCATTATTTAATTGACAATTTTCCATTCTCAATTGGCAATTCTCAATTGATTTCGTATCTTTGCGGCGAAATTTAAACGATAAAGATAATGGCGACTATAACATTACAGTATGATGTTCGCAATAAACAGGCAAAACAGATGCTTGAAATCATCCAGTCTCTGGGCTTGGCAACCCGAAAAAAAAACGGGTTGGAAGAAGCCTTGGACGATGTAGCGAATGGCAGATTGACGACTGTTCACATTCCCAAAAGCCGTAAAATGAAATGAGGAAGGATTTTTGCGCATCTGAAAGAATGACTGTAAAAGAGTTCTTCAAGGCTGTTGAAAATCTGGAGGAGACGATTTATCATATTCAGATAACGAAAAGGTTTAAAAAAAGTCTGGATTTGTCGTATCGTCGAAATTTGGATTTGTCATTGTTGAAGAACGTTATTCACATACTTGCCAAAGGTGAAAGATTGGAGGCAAAATACAATGTTCATACCCTGGCAGGATATAAAATCATTGTATGGGAATGTCATATCAAACCGGACTGGCTGTTATTATGGCAACAGAATGATGAAAAACTTATCCTGATTCTGCTTGACACCGGAACACATTCCGACCTGTTTTAAGTTAAAAATCCCGTAATTTATTTTCAATTTTCCATTCTCAATTGTCAATTATCAATTGATTTCGTATCTTTGCGGCGAAATAATCAAAATTTTACGGATATGAAACAAATAGCAGGTATAAAAGTAGAAAGGGCGGAGAGCGGAGTTCCCAAGTCTGTAACGATTGACTTGCGCAAACATGCCGACATTATTCCTCTTCTGAAAGAAAAGGGAGTGGAGATGGACGCGCCGATTAAATGGACGGCGAAAATGAAAAGAAGTTTTGCACAGGCTAAAAACGGTGAGTATTATAAGGTTGACCCCAATAATTTTTGGGACATAGAATTATGAAAGCCTACGAAACGAAAGATGCCCGAAAAGACAAGGCGTTAATTTTAAAATCTCATCCCAAAGGCATACAAAGCAAGTTGCTGTATCTTGTAAATGACATTCTGGAAGAACCGAGAAATCTGAGTGCTATCGGAAATCCCGAACTGTTGAAACATGCGGAAAACGAAACGTGGTCGCGTGAACTTACCCGGAAAGACCGCGTCGTTTACGCTATCGAGCCGGGAAGCGATTACAACATGCCCGAAGAAAAATTCTATCAATATCTGGGACATTATCGCGATAAATAAATACATTTAATTTTCAATTTTCCATTCTCAATTGTCAATTATCAATTGATTTCGTATCTTTGCGGCGAAATTGAAACGATAAATGATGGACAAAATAACAGTAAAGATGACTCCGCGCGAGTATAAAAAGTTTCTTGCCTACAAGGAAGCCGACAAAATTGTCAAAAGTATCCGGCGGGGACTTTCCGAAGTGAAAGAAGCCAGGGAAGGCAAACGACGTTTGAAATCAGCATACGAGTTGGCAAATGAACTTTGAAGTTGCTCCCGAATTTGAATGACACTTGCCGGGTAGCATCAACCTGACCCAAATACGAACGCATAAGCGTGTAAACCGATTAAAAAAGGTTTACACGCTTTTTTTATGGTCTTGAACCGTGATTTTAACAGGATTTACAGAATTTGCAAGATGCGGAGGGAGAAAAAGGCAAAGAAGAAGGCAAAGGCAAAGGGAGAATTACGCCGGATGGATTCCGCTCGCGCCGATTTGCAATCGGTGCGTTAAATGGCACGGATTGCAAATCCGCGCCGGCGAAAACCGGGCGAAGAGGTCATATCTTCAAATTCTCGATTTTTCAAATTGTAAACTCTTCCGCTCGCGCCGATTTGCAATCGGTGCGTTAAATGGCACGGATTACAAATCCGCGCCGGCGAAGAGGTTAAATTTTCAAATTGTAAACTATGAATTATTAAACTATAACTATAAATTGATTTCTTATGTTGGAATATTTTTTACAGGAGAACCTGCTGACCGACCGTCCGGACGACTTCTCGGCGCAGACGCACAGCATTGCCACCCTTGACAAGGAGGCAATCATCACCCGAATTTTGAACAAGGGCACGTTATTGACGCGCACCGACATTCTTGCCGTGCTCAACGGCTTGGAAGAAACCGTCGTGGAGGCGTCGCTCGAGGGGTATTCACTCACTTTGCCGCTGTTCAACACGTCGTTTTCGATTTCGGGCGTCTTTGAGAGTCCGTTAGACACGTTCGACGGAAACCGCCATAAACTCAACATCAACCTCACCAAGGGTACGCTACTGCGCAAAGCCGAAAGGGAGGTGAAATTCGAGAAGACGAATGCGGCTACCTCGTTGCCCAACATCCAGGAGGTGAAGGACAGCGTCAGCAACACCGTAAACGAAAAACTGACCGCGCGCGGCGTGGCGGAAGTCCGCGGATACAACCTGAAGATTGACGGCGACAGCCCCGCCTGCGGCTTGTGGTTCATTGACCAGAACGGCGCGGAAATCAAAGCCGAAATTCTGGTGGAAAACAAGCCTTCACGCATCATCGCCCTCATCCCCGACCTGCCCGCCGGCAGTTATCAGGTGAAGGTGGTAACGCAATATCTCGGCAATGCCAAGTTTTTGAAAACCCCCAAACAGTATGTTTATCCCAAGAGTTTGGGGGTCTAAAACGGACGCCTGCGGTAGAGACAATCTACCGTATGCGGTAGAGACAAACTACCGTATGCGGTAGAGACAAACTACCGTATGTGGTAGAGACGAACTACCGTATGTGGTAGCCCCGCCCAAGAGAGGGAGAACGGGAAAACGGATGAACGGATAAACGGGAGAACGGATGAACGGGAGAACGGGCAACACCCCTCCGCTCGCGCCGATTTGCAATCGGTGCGTTGAATGGCACGGATTGCAAATCCGCGCCGGCGAAAATAACTATAAAACAATATAATACAAATTAAAAAAGTAAAGAAATGAATAGCATTATGATGGAAAAATTGACATTATTAGAGATTCGGCGCGCAGCCAAAGCGTGCCGGCAAAAGGTTTTTT
>JAITMT010000397.1 GCA_031277235.1 Tannerella sp. | reverse complement strand
GGCTACCGCTTTCTGCTCGGCTCGGAAGTGCAGTTGGACGAAACGGGAAAACCGATTCTGGCGACGTCGCATCTGTTCAATTTCTCCGAAAATTTCCTGAAAAATTACCTGCCCTATACCGTTGAACTCGGTCGTTCCTTTGTTTCGCTTGATTATCAGATGACTAACGGCAATGCCAAGGGGATTTTCATTTTGGACAATTTGTGGGACGGTCTGGGCGCGTTGCCCATCATCCACCCCTCGCTGCGATATTTCTACGGCAAAGTTACGATGTACAACACGTACGACACCGAAGCGCGCAATATGATTCTGTACTTTCTTCACTTGCATTTCCCTGACAATGAAAAACTTATAACGCCAATTTGTCCGCTGAACACGCAGTCGGACGAGCAATACCTGAGCCGGCTGTTCGGTGGAAAAGATTACCGGAAAGACTATAAAACGCTGAATCAGGAGGTGCGCAAACGCGGCATCAACGTCCCGCCGCTGATTAGCGCCTACATGAGTCTCTCGCCCAGGATGAAAACGTTTGGAACGGCTATCAATCACGAGTTTGGCGACGTCGAAGAAACCGGTATCCTCATCAAAATTGACGAAATCCTCGAAGAGAAGAAAAAAAGGCATATCGAGTCGTATTTTGAGCAATAAGCGCTCGTGTGGTGCAATGGATTTGCAATCCGCAAAAAAATAAAGGATATGATGTATAAAAATGAAAATCAGGGGATTGCAAATCCGCAGGGACGGGGGACAGCGTGGCAGGAGTTGACAGAAAATCAAAATATTAAACAACGAGCAATCTGATACAATTATAAACCATGAAGCAAATTCAACAATGGAAAGATTTTTGTTTTTTTTACGTAATTTCAAAAAAAATTGTACCTTTGCATTTTATTAAATAGTATTTATGCCACAGATTTATAGATATTTAAAATTGATTTTTTACTTTGTCGCAAGAGGAGAACATTTGCCCCCTCACGTGCATGTGATAGACGAGAACAACAATCAAACTGTTTTCGATTTAGTAATTAAAGACGGGCTTCTTTCGGAAATCAAAATTAGAAAAAAGAAAGGTTTTCTGCCAATTAGCGAAAAAAATCAAACGATAGTAAAAAATTTCATTCATGTTTATTATGCTGACATCGTAACAAAATGGATTGAATTCTTCATTCTTGGCAAAGAAATTAAATCTGTTACAATTAAGAAGATAGAAAATATGTCAGTAGATACCCAAAAACTTACTGAACATATAAACGATTTAAACAAACATTTCTATCCGGGCGAGAAAAAACAATCAAAGCAAATTTCAACTTTCAAAAAAGAAAAAAAATGAGTAATTTTAAAATTATAAAACTTATTAATGCCAACTATATTAATGATTATGTAGTTGAATTGTTATTTGACGATGGTGTTGTTCAGCAAATTGATTTTGGAGAATTTTTATATAAACATCCGCACCCTCAATATGACAAATATCGGGATTTGAAAAAATTCAAACAATTTAAGATTGAACGAAATAATATTGTGTGGGGTAAAAATTGGGATTTAATTTTCGATTTGTGGGACTTATATAAAGGTATAAGTCCAAAATAAATGACAAATACCAGCACCTAACCGGTGGTTTGGCGCAAAATTGGGGGTATGGCTCGTCCGTTGCTAAATAATATAGGATTTGCAATCCGCCCAAAAAATAAAGAATATGATGTATAAGAATGGAAATCAGGGGATTGTAAATCTGCAGGAACGAGTTTTTAAGAGGAAAAAAAACAAAACTCCACCAAAAATTTCTACCTTTGCAGCCAAAATAAAATATTAACCGTCCGAAAGGACACAAAAAACTCAAAGAAATGGACAAAATAAAAATTGAACCTTTTCATGTAATCGGAATTTCGGTAAGAACCACAAACGAGAACGGACAAGCGACACAGGACATTCCTGCGCTTTGGAACAGATTTATGACCGAAGAAATTGCAAAGCAAATCTCCAATAAAATTGATAATTCCGTTTATTGTATTTACACCGATTACGAAAAAGATTATACAAAACCTTACACAACTATTTTGGGTTGTAAAGTTGAAAATTTAGACACTGTTCCAAGCGGAATGATTGGCAAAACTTTTGATAAAGCCGATTATGTAAAGCACATTGCAAAAGGAAATATTTTGCAAGGAATGGTTTTTAATGAATGGACAAAAATTTGGAATTCTGATTTGGACAGAACTTATACAGCCGATTTTGAAGTGTATGGCGACAAAGCACAAAATCCCGAAAATGCAGAAGTTGATATTTTTGTATCCGTGAAATGAACGCATTAACAACAAAAGAAAAATGACCTACAAAAAAGTAAATTTTAACTCAAAAGACGGACTTAAAATGACGGCTGACTTTTACGAAGCGGACAAACCGAAAGGTTTTATTTTGCTCTGTCATCGTTCGCATTGCAACCGTGCGGAATATCGGGAAACCGCGCCGAAATTGAATGATTTAGGCTATTCCTGTTTAGCCATTGACCAACGTTCGGGAATGAAAGTGTTTGGCGAAACCAACGAAACCAAAGACAGAGCTAAAGTCAAAGGACTTCCGACAGGCTATTTAGACGCAAAACCGGATATTGAAGCCGCGATTGACTACGCTTACGAACTGAACGACAAAAACAAAATCATACTTTTCGGAAGTTCATATTCGGCTTCGTTGGCGCTTTTGGTTTCTACGCAGACGGACAAAATAAAAGCGACTATTGCATACAGTCCGGGCGAATACTTGAAAGGCGTAAACCTTGCGAGCGAAATCAAAAACATTGACAAGCCGACTTACGTTACCTCGCCAAAAGCAGAAATCCAACAAGTGGCAGACCTGACAAAAAACGTAAATCCAACATTGCTAACCCGTTTCATTCCGACATCGGACGGCTTTCACGGCTCAAAAACACTTTGGAAAGAAGTCGGCGGACACGAAACGTATTGGACATCGTTAGAAAAATTTTTAGAGAAAGTAACGTGAAGCCTTAGTGTCGCAACGGATTTGTAACCCGTTGCTAAATAATACCAGGATTTGCAATCCGCTAAAAAATAAAGAATATGATGTATAAAATGAAAATAAGGGGATTGTAAATCCCGATAATAAAATCCTGCGGATTGCAAATCCGCAGGGACAGGGAAAATTCAAAAAAAAATCATATCTTTGCAAATGTAAAAAGTTGGATAATCATTTAAAATAAAATATTATGTGCACAGTATTAGTAAGTTATAACAAGAAAAATAAGATGGCTGCACAGGCAATAGAATTGATGTCTGCAATTAAGGGTGTAAAAATTGACTACGATTATAAAGTCAAACCCAAAAAGAATGGACTTGACGAAGCCATCGAGGATATAAAAATGGGACGGGTAGAAACATATGAAAATTTTGACGAGTTCAAGAAATCGGTTTATACAGAATTAGGTCATGTATAAAGTCAAACCTACCAAAAAGTTCAGGAAAGATTTCAAACGCATTGTGTCTGATAAAAAACTCGTTGATGAAATAAGCGTAGTTGTTGATTTGTTGTCTGCAAATAACAATCCTTTGCCCGAAAAATACCAAGACCACCAACTGAAAGGAAAATATGCAGCATATCGGGAATGTCACGTAAGACCCGATTGGTTGCTCGTTTATCAAAAAAATAAAAACGAATTGGTATTGTTGCTTGTACGCACAAATACACATTCGGAAATTTTTGAATAAAAGTAGTACTATCGAAAGAAACGGGAATAGTGAAAAGTCGCACACAACCGGCGGTTTGCGCAATTGGAAAGAAAGTGATTATCCGAATTGCGGTGTGTCCTTGAAAATCCGTCAAGAATTTCTGTTTTCTATGCAATCCGCATTCAAAATCGCCTACGGATAAATCTCTTTTTTAGCTGCAAGCAGCGTATTTTTCATTAGAGAAACGATCGTCATCGGACCGACGCCGCCCGGAACGGGAGTGATATAACTGCACTTGGGCTCCACTTCGTTGAACGCGACGTCGCCTTTCAGTTTGTAACCCGACTTGGTAATGCTGCTCGGCATCCGCGTCGTGCCTACGTCTATCACGACCGCGCCTTCCTTCACCATGTCGCCCTTCACAAATTCGGGCGTACCGAGCGCGGCAATCAGAATATCCCCCTGCAAACAGATCTCCCGGATATTTTCCGTGCGGCTGTGACAAACCGTAACCGTGCAGTCTCCCGGATAGGATTTCTGCATCATCAACAGCGCCAGCGGTTTACCGACGATATTACTGCGTCCCAAAACCACGCAATGTTTTCCTTTTGTCTTGATATTGTAATATTTAAGCAGTTCCAGGATTCCGGCGGGAGTTGCCGATTTGAAACACGGAAGCCCCAGCGACAAGCGTCCGACGTTGATCGGATGAAAACCGTCCACATCCTTCCGGTAATCAATCGCGTCAATAACATGTTGCGACGAAATGTGTCTCGGCAAAGGCAACTGCACGATAAAGCCGTCAACATCAGCGTCCTGATTCAGTTCTTCCACTTTTCTCAGCAGTTCCTCTTCCGTCACGTCGTCTTCATAGCGAATGAGCGACGATTTGAAGCCAAGTTCCTCACAGGTATGCACTTTCGCCGCCACGTATGTCTCGCTGCCGCCGTCGTGCCCGACCAAAATAGCCGCTAAATGGGGCTGTTTGCCGCCGGTTTTTTTGATTTGTTCGATTTCTTCCGAAATTTCTTTCCTTATTTGTCCCGCAACGGCTTTACCGTCCATGATCTTGCTTCCTTCCGTTTCCATGTTTTTTTATTTGAAGTTTTGAGAATTTGAAAATTTGATGATTTTCGCGCTTTATCAGTATCCTCCCTGTTCCACTCCCCGGTGGATTCAGGGGGGCTTTTACCGTCTTTTAAGCATCGGCGTCCGTTTGTCGCCGCCTTTCGTGGTGGTAATCATTTTCATCATTTTGCGGGTCTGGTCGAATTGCTTGATGAGATTGTTGACCTCCTGCACCGTCGTACCGCTGCCCTTGGCGATCCGCAAGCGGCGCGAGCCGTTCAAAATGACCGGCGTAGAGCGTTCTTTCGGCGTCATGGAAGAAATGATGGCTTCGATATTTTTGAACGAATCATCCTTGATATCAATATCTTTCATCATTTTACCCACGCCCGGAATCATCGAGGCAAGATCTTTCAGATTTCCCATTTTCTTGATTTGCCGGATTTGCCCCATGAAATCATTGAAGTCGAACTGATCTTTTGCCAGCCGCTTTTGCAGGCGTTTTGCCTCTTCCTCGTCAAACTGTTCCTGTGCCTTTTCGACGAGCGAAACGATGTCGCCCATGCCGAGAATGCGGTCTGCCATGCGCGAAGGATGAAACACGTCCAGCGCATCCATTTTTTCACCCGTTCCGACAAACTTAATCGGCTTGGTAACAACCGTTCTGATGGACAGCGCCGCACCGCCGCGCGTATCGCCGTCGAGTTTGGTCAGTACCACGCCGTCGAAATTCAGGCGGTCGTTAAATTCCTTCGCCGTATTCACTGCGTCCTGACCGGTCATGGAATCAACGACAAACAAGGTTTCATCGGGGTTTATCGCCTTTTTAATCGCCGCAATTTCCTGCATCATCTGCTCGTCAATGGCAAGGCGACCGGCAGTATCAACAATCACCAGGTCTCTGCCTGTCTTTTTAGCCTCTGCAACAGCGTGTTTCGCTATTTCTACCGGATTTTTATTGTCTTCTTCCGAATAAACGGGGATGCCGGTCTGCTCGCCCAGTATTTTCAATTGCTCGATAGCCGCCGGACGATACACGTCGCACGCCGCCAGCAACGGATTTTTGCCCCGTTTGCTTTTCAGCATGTTGGCAAGTTTTCCCGAAAAAGTGGTCTTGCCCGACCCTTGCAAGCCGGACATCAAAATCACTGCCGGAGAGCCTTTCAGGTCAATATCCGCCGTCTCGCCGCCCATCAACAGCGTCAGTTCGTCGTGCACGATTTTGACCATCAACTGGCTGGGTTTCACCGATGTTAAGACGTTCTGTCCCAGCGCTTTTTCCTTAACGGTATCCGTGAAAGTCTTGGCTACCTTATAATTCACGTCGGCGTCCAACAACGCCCGGCGCACTTCTTTCAGTGTTTCAGCCACATTCAGTTCGGTAATTCGCCCCTCGCCCTTCAGCAATTTAAACGACCGTTCAAGTTTATCACTCAGATTTTCAAACATAATTTTTCGCTATTTTGGGGACAAAGATATGATTTTTATGGCA
>JAITMT010000387.1 GCA_031277235.1 Tannerella sp. | reverse complement strand
AAATCCTGCAGGGAAGTGCGGAGACATTCCCCGCGATAATATACGGCGTTTTTGCCGTTTTCATCGTGGATGTCAATGGTAAGATACAGACCGTTAAATGTTTGAAAAAACACCAGCCTGTCTTCCGACTTGGTATTCTGCAACAGTTTATTGTTTCGGTACTGTCCTTTTGCCCTGTTTATCCAAACCAGCGAATAAGGATCCAGTATCCTGTTTGTCTGCTCCTTGTGAAGATGAAAATAGCCGAAGCCGATTTCTTCGTAAAACGTTTTCAGTTCGCGGGGAAACGGGTCAAATTCGGACAGGGCGGCGGAAATGTCTTCCTCCGACAGGTTGTAAAAGATGTGGCGGAATTTCAATTTCTGCCTTTCCGCTATGGCTTGCGAAATCAGTTCCCGGTCTACTTTGTATTCGTGTAAAAATGGATAGTACATGATTCAACTTGTGGCAGAAGGATATGAGTTAAAAATAAAACTTGTCATACTTATTGGTATCCCGTTATAAAAATCACGGATAAGACTTACACATTCGTCATAATCCGCTTCCTTATTCCAGGAACCGTCTTTTTTCATATCGGGAATATCAACGAGCCAAGTATCCTGTTTGATATACATAAATTGAATCGTTCTTTCGTTATTATCGTCGGTAACGCCGAAAAAATTATCTTCCTCGTCGGTCAATTCATAAAACAAATCCAAAGCAAACTCCAAATCTGCTTCTTTCGGTTCATTGGAATCTATGCTTTCGTCTGTAGAATAATCTTGATAGAATACTTTCATTTTGTTAAGTGTTAATGTAATGTCTTATTCAGAAAAGTCATCATCTTTGCCTTGGCTTCCAGTACATTACCGGAAATATCACCATATTGACTTTCTTTAATACCAAATTTTTTACGGTATAAATCTTGAATTGTAATAATCATGCCTGTTAAAGCGTCTTCATTTTTTTCACTCGAAGCTACAGAGTAAATAAAATTTGCGATTTCATCTCTCGTCTGCGGATATTTATACCAAATTTGCCTCATGGCAGTTGCTGCGTAACCTCTTAACTGTCCGTCAGGATCATTCAACATTTGTCTGTTGAGTTTTGACAAATCTTTATTAGTTCCAGTCCAGCCCAAAACGATAATACTACTGTATCTCAAATTATAATTGGTTGATTCTATTTCGTTTAGAGCTATATCTCTTGCTTTTGACACTTTCATGGTTCCCAATACTTTCAAAATATCAGATTTTATAGTTTCGTTTTTCTCTTGATTGTACTTGTAAAACAAAAAATCTTCGACTTCATTTTTATCTTTTCTATCTGAAAAAAAATATAAAATATCCTTATAAAGATATTCATCCTCTATTGTTGATAACAAAGAATAATGAAATTCCAAAACGTTTTTATCATCTGATTCTAACAACAAGTCCTTAAAATCGAAGATGCCATCATCTGTATCTTCCATTTTTAATAATTTTTTAAATTCTTCTCTTAATAATTTTATATCCATACGATTTCTATTTTATTTTTTAGGATTCTTTGGTTTATTTGATGGACCATATTTGTGATACTGGTCACCACATATTTTATGTCGTTCTCTATGAGTACCCGCTGGCGCGGATTTGTAATCCGTGCCATTCACGCACCGGTTGCAAACCGGCGCGAGCGGATAATACATTCTAAATCAACGGTTTTATCAGTTCAAAATATTTGGAATCTTCAGTTTCAAATATTTCTTTCCCTTCCAGCATATACGCCTGCAGGAGATACTCTTTGGATTTCTCCTTTTCGCCAAGTTCAAACAGGGATTCTCCCAGGCGCAAATGAACGAAAGGATTTGAATATCCGTCCGGACAATTCAGCGCATCAAACATGGATTCCGAACATTTCCCGTATTCCGAAAGCATAAAATACATATCTCCCATGCTTGCATTCAGCCACATCGAAGCCTCCCAGTCCGTTTTGGGTGAAGGGACTAAATCCAATGCCTGTTTGAATTTCGAAACGGCTTCTTCATACTGTTCATTATCTGCATATTCGTTGCCTTCTTCGGATAATATTTCTATCCGGTCATAAATCTTATCTTCCAATTCAGCCATAACTATTTAATGTATTTTTGAGGGTTTTTATAAAATTCAAGATATTTTTTGTCTTCATTTTCGAAATACCTGAATCCGGCTTCCTTTACGACTGACTTGAAATGATTGAATGCCTCATCATATTTACTTGTTTCAAAATAGTATTTACCCATATTGAACCATAAGTCATTATCCATTAAATGAAGAATATTATTGTGAACAATCATTTTATTTAACCATTCTTTCGCATTTTCAAAATCATTTTCCTCGAGATATGTTTCAAAAAAGTCCTTAGCCAAACTATAGGATTCTGCCCAATTTTCCTTTGGTTCCGGATATAAATCCCAAGCCTCGTACTTGAGTTTAAAATATTGTTTTTTGTCTGTTAAATAAAACTCATTTGCCTCAAATCGTTTCCTGTCAATTTCATTTTGTAATTTTAAATCCAATACTGCCATAATTTATAATTTTATTTGTTATTATAATGGAGGCATATATGTCTCAGTTTGACCGAGTTTAGCCCCTTTGCTTCTATTTGTTTTATAATATTCCAATTTATAATTTTTACTGTCAAGCATCCATTCCCGAACTTCATCACTTTTCGCACCATATTTACGCCCTTCCTTATTCCACCACGAGACGGCATCATTAATATGTCCCATATCTGCTTCAGAAATATTTCTCCATATTGGAGGATTACTACTATCATCTAAAAATTCTTTGACTTCTTTTCCATATTTATCTTTCACTATCCTCGCCGTTGGCGGTTCTTCTTTCAACATTCGGTCAAAAACTTCTCGTCCGGTTTTTGAATTCTTTCCTGGAGTTCTGCCTAAATACTGTTCTCTTAAACTTTTAGGTTTTGTAATCACCTTAGGCAATTTTTCCGTACCTTCTTCCGCAAGTTCCTTTCCTGCTTTTTCAACTCCTTCTTCTCCAAGTTCCTTGAGAGCCTTCTTTCCACTCTGTTCCAACCCTTCTTCGATCAGTTCCTTTCCTATTTTGCCGGTTGTTTTGGCGGCTGTCGCTGCCGCAGAGCCGCCGCCCGTCGCTATTGCCGTACC
>JAITMT010000349.1 GCA_031277235.1 Tannerella sp. | reverse complement strand
GTGATATTTTCGACCGATTTTTTGTCAGCGTCATAAATCCAGACGTCGTCCGCCATACCGCCCCTGTAATATTTCCAGGTGCGAAACTCGCGCATGACACGGTTGTATGCAAGTTGCTTTCCATCAGGAGAATAACTGCAAAAACCTCCTTCGGGCAACGGAAGAATCTCCGACATGCCTCCCTCTTTCCCGACGATGTACAAATTACCTCTGAAACTATCTCCCTTGCGGTTTCGATACACTATTCCGCTGCCGTCAGCCGTCCAGCCAAACGTCATGTTGTTCGGACCCATGCGGTCGCCCAAATCATCGCGACTGTTTGTGGCTGTATATGTGAGTCTTAGCGGCTCTCCACCCCCTTTGGGAATGGTGTAAATCTCGGTATTGCCGTCGTACTGACCGGTAAAAGCGATGGTTTCTCCGTCCGGTGAAAAACGCGCAAACATCTCATAACCAACGTCTGAGGTGAGCCGTTCCGCTTCGCCACCGGTCGCCGAAACTTTGTATAAATCGCCGGCATACGTGAAAACAATTTCGTTACCGTTCGTTGTCGGAAAACGCAAAAGACGCGCTTCCTGTGCATTACTCATGCTGATTGTCAAGGCAGTACCTATCAGACTGCTCCATAAAAAATGTTTGTTCATAAGTATATTTGTTTTTTATATTTGTCCTTTTTAATCCGACAAATGTATGAAAAAAACTACAAACAGCAAAAGAAACCGACAAAAAACGCGGAAAGTCCCCCCTTGCAACTAATTCTGCTCGTGCCGGTTTGTAACCGGTGCGTATTTTTAACATTATATTCAACGCACCGATTACAAATCGGCGCGAGCGGGAATACCCCCCCGCTTGCGTGAAACTGCTCGTTAGCGGCAGGCTTTTTTTATTTAATTGGTGTTAGTGCTGTCGAATTACGGACAAGAATAGCATATTGGAAAAAATCAACTATTGGTAACTGTTCATTTTTCGACTCCATTGCTTGATTTATAAAATTTGTCTTCATTGCTATTTTACTCTCAAAATAAGGTGAATTTGTTGTCCTTAAATTAAATAGTGTCGCTTCCCCTTTTTGACTCGCTTTTTTAAAGTCATTAATTCCTTTCAGAAGCACAATCGGACCATCCATATTGAGAAAACTTATCTTTTGTGACGGCGGTGTGGGAAACTGCTCGTTTGGGGGCATATAAACTTCGCAGTCAACATACAGACAAAGAATACTCGTAACATTAAATTCATCTGCTTTCAAGCGCGCTGCAAAAGGCTTATTGTTATTTCCCTTAAATTCATTCTGTGAAACGTGAAACAGACCAAACAATCCGTAAAATTGTTTTCTTTCCAATCTTTCAGATTTGACAATATTTTTAAAATTCTGTATCATTGCAGAATCTCGTGAAATAGGACTCTTTTTATCAAAATCAGCATCAATGCCAATTACACGCAACTTCAATGAATCAGGCAAGTTCCGATTATAATCATAAATGTCTGCCCACTTTTGATATAACTCAATGCTTGATTGTTGGGGTATTCGCTTTCCGATTTCAATAACAAACTTTTTTAGAAGTAAAGTATCTTTGTATGTTCCATTTAGAAAAATATTTAGTTGATTGGCTCTAATACTGTCCATTTCGGCAACATAGTAGCGAAGTCCGATTTTTTTATTCAAATGCAGAAATAATTCTTTGTCTATTGATTGTACATCTGCAACGCCGTGACTTTCTCCCAACAAAATAATGTCGCTTGTGTATGCCTCATTGTCAAATAACGGCGCGTCTTTCTCAAAAGCATTTTGATTGAGAACGATTTTGTTCTTGTTAAGGTACTCAACAGTTTTTTTATCAGGCAATCCGATATACATTTTATTCCTAACAATAAAAATTCCGACTGCAATTAAAGCAATCGCTAATAAGGAAGCAAAAACTATTCCTATCCATTTAAAAATTTTCTTCATTTTACAAATTTGTATTTATTATTTAACGTTCTATTTTACACTGTCTTGTCCGCTGTACGCCGTCGGCTTGCCGCTAACGGCGGACGGCTTTGTGAAGTGGCGGGTTTCACTACCACTCGGACGAGCCACTGCCGATGCAAAGATAGCAAAATTTCGGACGAGTTGCGCCCGCCATTTCGCGAAACTGCGCGTTGCCTGCAGGCCTTGTTTTTTGTTCGTTTCATTATCTTTCTATGGTGATTTGTTTTATATCGCCATTAATGTTTTTAATTCCGAGAGTTATATGTTCTTTATCCTTAAATGCGCCATTTAACTGAAACAAATCACAAGTTGTCAGGTTTGAATAATCTTTATCATCTATACTTACTATTTGGTCGCCAATACTTATTTGATTTTCTAAACTTGCGTCCCAAATAACACCTACAACTAATTTGCCATTACTTACAGTTGGGCTTATGGGAAACAATTTTTCATTTATTTCGTTGATTTCATTGAATGGTTCAAAGTAAAACTTACTATTGCGATAGTCAAAAATAACTATTCCGTAGTCAAAAAGGCGTGAACCAACCATAGAACTTTGATTTTTTATTGTTTCTGCTTTGATACCTTTAAAAACAGCTCCATTGATTTCTATTTTCGGAATACCTACACGATACATAACCTCATTTTCTGCATTTCCAAAAATACCTGTGGAAGAACTTCCCATACTTTTTACAGTATCTTGCATAACGTTATTTTCAAGAAAAACAGGCAAATGGTCGAGTTGTAACCGATAGAAACAGTCAGCGCCAACATCGAATACAACTGGTTCATTTACAGTTCCATTTCCATTATTGAAATTTAAAACTATAATCGGACGACGGTCTTCTTTGGAAGGAAAGAAAAGTTTGGACGATTGTTTTTTGTTCAAATGTAATGTTGAAGATTTATCTGTAAAAGTAATTGTTTTATCAGTCGAAGAAATGCGAACTATCGTGTGTGTAAATAAATTACTTCCCAAATATCCGTCAACATTAAAGCATTTAAAAAGAGGGTTTTCATTGACATCCATAGTTGCGACAGGTACTTTACCAAAACGAACATTTCCTATGCGAATATAATTTAGTTTATCCACTGTCGCCGAATCTTTCTTGCCACTTTGGTCTGTTAGTTCAATAGAAAAGGTCGAATGGTTAGATGTATCCAAAATATTTTTGTTTATCGTTGTGATTGATGCTCCCGTATCAAAAACAAATCGATAAGGTTTTCCATTGATTTCCACTTTGATAATAATCTTTCCATTAACATTTTCATAGGGAATTTCTGTAGAGTAATTTTTAGGAGTTACTATTCCAGCGGACGGATTAAATTTGTTTTTTGCAAAAGAAAATTGCGCCAATACCAACACACAAATTAAAATTATGTACTTTTTCATTTTTTCTTAATATTTGTAATTTTTAATTTTGTTATGTTATTTTATTCTTTCGCTCGCGCCGATTTGCAATCGGTGCGTTGGATGGCACGGACTGCAAATCCGCGTTAGCGAGGGCGTTTTCCGTGCGCTTCAAATCATCTGTTATTTTACCTTTTATGCCCATTTAAATCTTTTCCGTATAAAATCGCGCCAAAGATAACGTTTATTTTTGAATTGACAACAAAAAAGAAAAATAAATTATCTCAAGGGAGGTGCCTGCGGGACGATTTACGGAGCGCTTGCCGTAAAAAAAACTACAAGCTGCAAAAGAAACCGACAAAAAACGGCACGCTGAAATCAACAATCACGGCATGAATAATCGAAATAAAAACCATATCCCTGCCAGAAAACCTTGTAATGACGGGCAAAGTGGTGTCCATCGTCGTCGCGCCGCCCGCACAGATAGGGGCAAGGCGACCGAAATACTTCACAATCAGCGGCGTAAAAAGCAACACGTAAAGTTCGCGTATTACATTGGCAATCAGCGCTATTGTTCCCAATTCGGCGGCAGCCTGCACGCCAATGGAAGAGGCTTTCAACTGCGTAATCAAAATCGAAGACAGCGAATAATAACCGAATCCGAAACCTACTGACAGACATTCGCTTATGCTCCAACGGGAAATAAAAAAACTGACGATCAAACCGGCAATCAAAGTGCCGACAACGGTAGCCAGCGGAACCAGCAATATCCTGGGAGTCTGGGATTTCAGTATTTCCGGCAATTTCCGGTCGCTCCCGATACTTACGCCTACCGTAAACATCAACAAATAAAGAATATACATCGAAAATTCTCCCGAATGTTGCAAAATATCTTCATGCAACCATCCGAGCCACGCCAGCAGGCAGCCCAGCACAAAACTTCCGACGATGATGAAACTTGATTTCATGAAACCTCTTTCTTATTTTTGTGCAAAAATAACAGTTTTTTCCGGTTAAAATCAAAAATTTTTCAAAAACTTGCTATCTTTGTAAAGTCGTCCCGCAGGAACGTCCGGTTAGTTTCTTGGACGTGTTGAAAACTTTTTCCGTTTTTTTGCCGCATATTTTGCGGAAAATATCTACCTTTACACGGCAAATCAGACTGTTAAACCATACAGTTTGACTGAAAGAACTGATAATGAGCGATAAAAATGTATTTTATCATGTTCCTGCATTGCTTGAACAGAGCATTGAAGGGCTGAATATTCGGGAAGGCGGCGTATATGTTGATGCAACTTTCGGCGGAGGCGGTCATTCCCGCGGTATTTTGGAACGTTTGGGCGCTGACGGTCGGCTGTATGCGTTTGACCAGGATACGGACGTTGAACCGAATATCATTGATGATAAGAGATTTACGTTTGTCAGAAGTAATTTTCGGTACGTTTCCAATTTTTTGCGTTTCTACAGGGAACGCGAGATGGACGGGATTCTGGCTGATTTGGGCGTTTCGTCGCATCATTTTGACGATGAGGAGCGCGGTTTTTCGTTTCGGTTCGACGGCGCGCTGGACATGCGGATGAACAGGCAGGCGGAGAAAACTGCCGCCGATGTGCTGAATACTTATTCTAAAGAGGAATTGGCGAATGTTTTCCGGCTGTACGGCGAGTTGAAAGACGCCGGAAATATTGCTGCGAAAATTGTCTGGCAACGCGAATTGGGGCTGTTGCATAAAACGTCCGAACTGATGGAAGTTTTGCAGCCGTTTTGCGGTCGCGAGAAAGAGAAAAAGTTTCTGGCACAGGTATTTCAGGCGTTGCGGATTGAGGTGAACGATGAAATGACGGCGTTGCGCGAGTTGTTGAGCCAGGCGGAAAAACTGTTGCGGACGGGCGGCAGATTGGTCGTTATTTCGTATCATTCGCTGGAAGACCGCTTAGTGAAAAATTTTATGAAGGCGGGAAATTTTGAAGGGCGCGTCGAACAGGATATTTTCGGAAATATCCGTGCACCTTTCAGACCGGTCGGAAAAATGATCGTGCCGGCGGAGGAAGAAATTGAAGCCAATCCGCGCGCCAGAAGCGCCAAATTGCGGATTGCGGAAAGAATTTAGAGTGTAGAGATGGGAAAGAAGAAGAAAAGGAAAATATCGTTGATGTACATTCTCGGAGGCGGGATTCTGCGGGAGGATTTCATCGTGAAACACACGAAAATGATTATTCTGGTGGTGTTTCTGCTGTTTCTGTACATCAGCAACCGTTATACGTGCCTGATCAAACTGCGTGAAATTGACCGGTTGCAGAATCAGTTGAAGGAAGTGAGGCATGAAGCGATACAGACGTCGGCGATTCTGACCGGTAACACGCGCCCTTCGCAGGTGGAGGAATTGGTTAAGAAACAGGGACTTGATTTGGAAAGGGCGACCTCGCCGCCGTATAAGTTGAAGTGATTTGAGGTTTAAAGTTCGGGGTTCAAAGTTCAAAGTTCAAGGTTTAAAGTTCAAGGTTTAAGGTTCAAGGTTTTATGAGTGAAGAAAAGAAGGAGACTAATCAGCCAAACAGCAATGACGGAAATATTTTTATCCGTTATTTTCTGATTACCGTACTGCTCGGAATCGTAGCGGTACTGATACTTGTCAACGCTTTTAAAACGGGAATTGGCGAAAAAAAGGAATGGCTGGAAGCCGCCCGGAAAATACAGAATCTGCCCGACAGACGGGTAAATCCGATGCGCGGCAATATTTTGTCGGATGACGACCGGCTGATGGCGACCGACGAGCCGCTCTACTATATTTATATGGATTTCGGCTCGGAAGGTTTCACGAAAGAGAAGGGATTTGCGATTGATTCGTTCTATCATGCCAAACACAACAGCGTGGATTCGCTGGCGTTCCGTCTTGCCAAAAAATTCAAAAACCGCACACAGGCAGGTTATAAAGCGCATTTAATCAATGGTTTGAAGAAAAAAAGTCGCCGTTATCTGGTTTATGAAGGAAAAATTTCCTTTCTGGATTTGAAGGAAATCAAGGAGTTCCCGTTTTTGCGGATGAACGGCAGAAACAGTTTTTTTACGACCCGCGAAATGATGCAGCGCAAAAAGCCGTTCGGAATGTTGGCGGCGTACACCATCGGAGATATTTACGGCGCAATTGACGAGAAAACGGGCTTGACCAAAGGAAACAAGGGGCTGGAACTGTATTACGATTCGCTGCTTCGCGGCGTTGCAGGGCTGAATGAAGTGAGGCGGGTTGCCGGTCGAACCATCAATGTCGTAGCCGTGGAACCGACGGACGGAATGGATATCCGTACCACGATAGACATTAATATTCAGGATATTGTGGAAAAAGCGCTGATAGACAAACTGAAAGACGTGGACGCAGAATCGGGTACGGCGGTCGTCATGGAAGTGAAAACCGGTGAAATCAAGGCGATTACGAACATGGGACGGACGGCGCCCGGTCGCTATGCCGAGACGATGAATCACGCCGTTGCAGACGAAATCGAGCCGGGTTCGACGTTCAAAGTCGCCTCCATGATGGTGGCGATTGAAGACGAGGTCGTGCAGCCGACTACCCCCGTTGATGTGGGTAACGGCAGGAAGCAAGTCGGTATCCGAAAGGTTACCGATCATAACTACGACAGGGGCTACGGGCTGATCAATGCGGAAAAAGCCATCTGGTATTCGTCGAATATCGGCGTTTCGGAACTGATTTACAACGCCTACAAAAACAATCCGACTCAATACATCGAAGGCTTGCACAAAATAGGGATGGACGCCGACTTGAAAATCAAAATTCCCGGCGCCGGAAAAGCAAGTTTGAAATGGCCCAGCGACAAGAGCAGATACGGCTGGTCTGCCACTTCCCTGCCCACCATTCCCTACGGTTATGAAGTGAAAATACCTCCCATTCAGACGCTTACGTTCTTCAATGCCATTGCCAACGACGGTAAAATGGTGCGTCCGATGTTTGTAAGAGATATTTTGAAAGATAACAAGTCTGTGCAACATTTTGATACGGAGACGGTTATATCGAAAATCTGTTCGGACAGAACGTTGAAAATTATACAGGATATGCTGTACAACACGGTGAATTATCACGATCCGACGCACAGAAATCCGGACGGAACGGGAAAACCCGCTAAAAGTGAAGTCATTACGATTGCCGGCAAGACGGGAACGGCGGTCAGAGCCACCGGCGGCGTTTACCGCAGCGACGGCTACAACGTTACTTTCTGCGGATATTTTCCGTATGAAAATCCGCAATATACTTGTATTGTGGTGATTAACCGTCCGCATGTGGGAACGGCTTCGGGCGGTTTTATGAGCGGAACGGTCGTGAAGGAAATCGCCGAAAAAATTTATGCGAACACTACGGTGCTGGATATAAGAAAGATAGCGGATGATTCGCTGAAAGTTTTGTATCCCGATGTGAAAAACGGCAGTTATTCGGCGTTGCAAAAAGTGGCGCAGGCGATGGACGTTAAAATGAATGTGCCCGAAAAAATAAAATCCGATTATATTTCGGCTCGCGATGACGGTAAAAATCTGATAATCAAAGATTTGTCGGTGATTGAAAATCTGACGCCGAATGTGGTGGGAATGGGCGCGAAAGACGCCGTATTTGCGATGGAAAACTGCGGTTTGCGCGTGTTGATTGCGGGGTCGGGAAAAGTAGTTTCCCAATCCATTCCCAACGGCAGTAAAATCGTGAAAGGACAAACCGTAACGCTCACGCTTCAATGAAAAAAAGAGAGATAAATATATGAAATTAAACGAGTTATTAGAAACAGCGGGCTACCGGACAAATTCCGAATCCGAAAAGATTGAAATCGCAGATATTCAGTCCGATTCGCGACAGGTGAAGCCGGGTTCCCTGTTTGTGGCGGTGAAGGGAACGACCGTGGACGGGCACGATTTCATCGAAAAAGCCATCCGGCAGGGGGCGAAAGCGATCGTCTGCGAACATCATAAAGAGGCGTTAGGCGTTAGTCAGGAGGCGTTAGGCATTCCATATATTACTGTTTCCGATTCTGCCGAAGCGCTGGGGCAGCTGGCGTCCGCGTTCTACGGCGAGCCGTCGCGGCAAATGATGCTGGTCGGCGTAACGGGAACGAACGGTAAAACCACGATTGCCACCGTGCTCTACAACCTGTTTTCCAAACTCGGATACAAGTCGGGATTACTTTCGACTGTTTGCAATTACATTGATACACAGCCTGTTCCGACCGAACATACGACTCCCGATCCGCTGACCATCAACCAATTGATGGCGAAAATGGTGGAGGCGGGTTGCGAGTATTGTTTTATGGAAGTCAGTTCGCACGCCATTGACCAGAAACGCATTGCAGGACTGGATTTTAACGGCGGTATTTTCACGAATCTCACGCGCGATCATCTGGATTATCATCTGACAGTAGATAACTATTTGAAAGCCAAGAAGAAATTTTTTGATGACCTGCCTGCAACTGCTTTTGCCCTGACCAATGCGGACGATAAATCGGGCATGGTAATGCTGCAAAACACGGCGGCAAAAAAACTGACCTATTCCTTGCGGACTTTAGCCGATTTTAAGGGCAAAATCATCGAATCGCATATCGAGGGCACGGAAATGGAAATCAACGGACGCGATGTTTATCTGCATTTTGTCGGACGGTTCAACGCTTCCAACATGCTTGCCGTTTTCGGCGCGGCGGTTGCGCTCGGCGAAGAACCGGAGGAGGTTCTGGTGGCGCTCAGTTCGCTACATCCGGTGGCGGGACGGTTTGAAACGATTCGCTCGCCGAAAGGGTTTACGGTCATTGTGGATTATGCGCACACGCCCGACGCGTTGAAAAACGTGTTAAACGGCATCAATGAGGTAGTAAACGGCAGAGGCAACGTGATTACGGTGGTGGGTGCGGGCGGTAATCGCGACAAGGGTAAACGCCCGCTGATGGCGCAGGAAGCGGTTAAACAAAGCGACCGGCTGATTTTGACGTCCGATAATCCGCGTTTTGAAGAGCCGGACGATATTATCAAAGATATGGAGGCGGGTTTGACGGCAAGCGACCGCGAACGGACGCTCAGCATCACCGACCGCCACCAAGCCATCAAAACAGCTGTCGCGCTGGCAAAAAAAGGCGACGTCATCCTCATCGCCGGCAAGGGACACGAAGATTATCAGGAAATTAAAGGTATCAAACATCATTTCGACGACCGGGAAATTGTTAAGGAAGAGTTAAAAGTTTAAAGTTCAATGTTCAAAGTTTAATATTATGTTATACGACCTGTTCGCCTATTTAGACAAGACTTTCGACATCCCCGGCGCGGGAATGTTCAAGTACATATCCTTCCGTTCGGGGCTGGCGCTCATACTGGCGCTGTTTATCTCGACCGCAATCGGAAGAAAGATAATCAACAAGTTACAACGAATGCAAATAGGCGAAACCGTGCGCAATCTCGGTCTCGAAGGGCAATTGTCGAAAAAAGGAACGCCTACGATGGGCGGCATCATCATTATTTTCGCCATTTTGATTCCCGTTCTGCTGTTCACCCGGCTGAATAATACATACATTATTATCATGATAATCACGACGTTATGGCTTGGAACGCTGGGATTTGCAGACGATTACATCAAGGTTTTCAAAAAAGACAAGGAAGGCTTGCGGGGCAAATTCAAGATTATCGCGCAGACAGGTTTGGGATTGATTGTAGGCATCACGATGTATCTCAGTCCCGACGTCGTAATCAGTGAAAACCAAGAAGTTGTCAATTCCAGCAATGTTGTGGAGAAAGTACATATTCTCCCGACCATGACGAAATCGGCGAAAACGACCATTCCGTTCTTTAAAAACAACAATTTTGACTATGCGTGGCTGACTTCGTGGGCAGGTGATTTTCAGGAGGAAGTAACGTGGCTGTTCTTCGTTTTGGTCGTGATTTTCATCGTTACGGCAGTATCGAACGGCGCAAATCTGACGGACGGATTGGACGGGCTTGCCGCCGGCAGTTCGGCGATTATCGGCGTCGCGCTCGGCATTTTGGCGTACATGTCGTCGCACATTCAGTTTGCTTCGTTCCTGAATATCATGTATTTACCGGGAGGAGAAGAACTGGTGATCTTTGCGGCGGCTTTCATCGGCGCCACGATCGGTTTCCTCTGGTACAACGCCTATCCGGCGCAGGTTTTTATGGGCGACACGGGCAGTTTGACGCTGGGCGGCATTATTGCGGTTTTTGCCATCGTTATCCGCAAGGAACTGCTGATTCCGATACTTTGCGGCGTATTTTTCGTTGAAAGTCTGTCGGTTATGATACAGGTAACCTATTTCAAAATCACCCGGAAAAAATACGGCGAAGGCAGGCGCATTTTCAAGATGACGCCGCTCCATCACCATTTTCAAAAACCCGGCAATGCAGGCATTCAGGCATTGATACAGAAGCCGTTGGGCGTTGTGCCCGAATCGAAACTCGTATTGCGTTTCTGGCTGATAGGCATTATTTTAGCCGTTATCGCCATCGTAACCTTGAAAATCAGATAAGGATGAAACAGAGAATGGTCATACTCGGAGGAGGCGAAAGCGGGATCGGCGCTGCGGTTCTTGCTCAAAAACAGGGATTTGAAGTATTTTTGTCCGATTTTTCGACGATTCCCGAAAAATATAAACAACTATTGAACACCCATTCGATTGCCTGGGAAGAAGGACGTCACACGGAAGACAACATTTTGAATGCCGCCGAAATCGTCAAAAGTCCCGGAATTTCCAACGAAGTTCCCATCATGCTGAGAATCAAGGAAAAACAAATATCCGTCATTTCCGAAATCGAACTGGCGGGACGCTATACGGACGCTAAAATGATCTGTATTACAGGCAGTAACGGAAAAACGACGACAACCATGCTGACGTATCACATCCTGAAAAATGCAGGTTTGGACGTGGGGCTGGCGGGAAATGTGGGCAACAGCCTTGCCCTGCAAGTTGCCGAAAGTCCGCACGCCTATTACGTGATTGAACTGAGTAGTTTTCAACTCGACAACATGTACGATTTCAAGGCGGATGTTGCTATTTTGCTGAACATTACGCCCGATCACCTCGATCGCTATCACTATAATTTTCAGGAATATATAGACTCAAAATTCCGTATCACGCAGAATCAGACGCCCAAAGATGCTTTCATCTTTTGGAACGACGACCCTGTCATTCGGGAAAATATTCAAAAATTCCGACCGCAGGCAACGCTGTATCCCTTTGCGGAAGAGCGCGGCGAAGGCGTGAAAGGTTATGTGGAAAACGGAGAAATTATCATCGAAACAAAAAACGAAAAATATACAATGAAAAGAGAATTGTTATCATTACAGGGAACGCACAATCTGCACAATTCGCTGGCTGCGGGTATTGCCGCCAGGGTTTGCGAGATTAAGGACGAGCGAATCCGCGCGTCGCTGAGCGATTTTGCAGGCGTCGAGCACCGCCTCGAACCGGTTACGCGCGTCCGCGGCGTAGATTACATCAACGATTCGAAGGCTACCAACGTCAATTCGTGCTGGTACGCCCTGCAAAGCGTGAATACGCCCATCGTGCTGATTCTCGGCGGTACGGACAAGGGCAACGACTACGGGGAAATTGAAAGTTTGGTCAGAAAGAAGTGCCGGGCATTGATTTTTCTGGGTATTGACAACGCCAAACTGCACGAATTTTTCGACGGAAAAGTCCCGGTAATAGAAGACGCCCGGTCTATGGAAGAGGCTGTTAATAAGTCGTATAACCTTGCCGTAAAGGGTGATACCGTGCTGCTTTCGCCTTGTTGCGCAAGTTTCGATCTATTCAAAAACTACGAAGACCGCGGCGTGCAATTCAAAACCTGCGTAAGAAACTTATAATCAATAAAATATAACAGATATGAAACATTATCCATTGTCAATTGTCAATTATCAATTATATCATGGGCTTGGCAAGTAAACTTTTCAAGGGCGACCGTTCCATCTGGGTCATTTTCATGCTGTTGTGCTTCGTTTCGTTGGTCGAAGTTTACAGTGCAACCAGCACGCTCGCCTACAAGCAGACGTATTTCTGGGGACCCATCGTGCGACATGGCTCCTTTTTATTGGCGGGCGCCGGTCTTGTGCTGCTCATTCACAACATTCCCAACCGTTTTTTCTCGGTGGGAATCATCCTGTTACCCGTTTCCATCCTGCTGCTCATCCTGACGCCACTGATCGGAATCGAGACGAACGAAGCGCACCGGTTTCTGTCGTTTATGGGATTCACTTTTCAGCCGTCGGAATTTGCAAAACTCGGCAGTATCATGTTTACTTCATTTATTTTGAGCCGAAAACCGGAAATGTTCACGAAAAACAACAAATTCTGGATTATCTCGGTCGGCGTGCTTGTAACCTGCGGCGCTATCGTGCTGGAGAATTTTTCAACGGCTTTTCTGCTGTTTTCCGTCTGTTTTCTGATGATGTTTGTCGGGCAGATTCCGATCAAAAAATTGGGATTATTGCTGGGCGTTCTGCTGTTGGCGGGTATTTTATTCATCAGTTCCCTGCAAATTTTACCTGAAAAATATATTCCGGAACGTTTTGCTACATGGAGTCTCCGCATTGAAAATTTCCGGAAAAATTCCAACAAGGAAAATGCTGAAAATAAGTATGTTATAACGACCGGTTCCGATTATCAGGAAAAACTGGCAAAAGTGGCCATCGCCAACGGGGGACTTTTCGGGAAACTGCCGGGCAGAAGCACGCAGCGGGATTATCTGCCGCAAGCCTACTCCGACTTCATTTACGCGATTATCATCGAAGAAATGGGCTTGGTTTTCGGCGGAATAGGCGTACTGATACTGTATATTTTCCTGATGTTTCGGGTCGCCATTATTGCGCGAAAATGCGAAAAACAGTTTCCCAAATATTTGGCGCTGGGAAGCGGTTTACTAATTGTTACACAGGCTTTTATCAATATGGCGGTAGCGGTAAACCTGATTCCCGTTACGGGACAGCCTTTGCCGTTGATAAGCCGGGGCGGAACTTCCACGATGCTGACCTGTATTTATTTCGGTATCATATTGAGTGTAAGCCGTTTTGGCGCCGGAATGGGCAATGAGGACGAAACGCCCCAAATCGAAGACGTCGAATTGGACGAAGGAGAGGAATTGGTGGTTGATAGGCAGCATGTTAATAATACTAACATGATTTTCGATTCAAAACTCTAACATGGTTGCAAACCTGTTAGAGTTGAAAAAAATCTTTTCTTACCGCCTCCGAATGCTTCGCGAGGGCGCCGAACTGGAGGATGATTTTTCCGGTTTGGGGGCTTTTTCCTTTTTTTCTTTGGGGGCGGCGGCTGTTTTGTTGTCGGTGGATACGCCTTTGTCGGCTCCGCGGGCTGAGCGGGTGATTTTTTTCTGCTCTTTCTTGCTCAAGACGACGGTTGTGTCCTGCGGCACCCACAGCGAATCGTTGAAGGAAACCAACTGCTGTTCAATCAATTGCTGCGCCATTTTCAGCGAATCTGGTGTGGTGTAGATTTGCTGCAAAGGCATGTTCAGCATATTTTCGGTTTTGATGATGTCGCCTTCAAACATTCTCTGGCGAAAAAAATCGTCATACGTGTAAGTCTTTGCGTTATTGATGTTTGAGGTCATAATCAGCGTATTTTTGATATACGGACGAATATCTTCGTACTTCACCCAAAACAAAGGCGTCGGCTGTTCGCCAAAATCGGAAATAAAAATTGCTATCGGACAGATAGCCAGCGTTTTAACATCGTATAGCGAATTATTCTGATCAAAAAACCAAGCCTCCTTGACATAGTAAGTTTTCACTTCCGACGACGGTATGTCACCTGAACTCACGACGTACATTGCCGGTCTGCCGCCGCCTGCGGGAATAGAATCGTAATAAATATCCAGATTATCAAGCAATTCTTTGAAACTGACAAGATGTTCCTCTTCAAAAGACTCATAATCACCCAGATATCTATATACTTTGATTTTGTCTTCGCTGAGAAGGTTGAAAAGCCTTGTGAACAGATTCATTTGTCCGTTCAGTTCCCGATCGGGATAATAGAGCGGTCCGTTTTTCTCTTTTGTCAAATCAATCTGGCGATAAATTGTACGCATCCAGCGTGCATTATCGGTATTTTGCGTCAGTTGCTCGTTCAGAATCTGCGCGCGAACGGAAAGTTCGGGAGTTCCCGAATTGTCCTGTTGCTGTTGCTGACGGGCACGATCGCCACCCCGACTTACGCGCGGCGCCGACGGGTTGTTCTGCGCTCCGATCGAAGCGGCTAAACCTGTCAATATCAATGTTATGTAAAATAAACGTTTCATAATATGTTAACTCAAAAATTGTTCAACTTAAACTATTGATTGATTATTACTTGCATGGACGATTGAATGGTAACCGGTTTTCCGGCAGGGTCTAAAGCCTTTATATTTGTGATAAAGAACTGTTTACCGCGCTGCAAATTACGGATCACTTCTTTCTGGCGTGGCGTAAATTCGCCGCTTTCAGACCTTTCGGGAATAAAGTTACCCATGGCGTCAATCACCATCATCGTGAAAGACGTTACGCGATGGGGAACATATAGCACGCCGTCGTCAATCGCCGCCTGCACGCCGTTTGCTTCCATCAGCGCACGTTTTGCGATGGTTCCGCCCGTGAAGTTTCTGCTCGTTCCGTCGGCATCCTTATAGGCAATAAGCGGTTGCGGCGGGGGGAGCGGACGGACGTTAAATTCCTGTCTCTGTTCAATGGAACGACCGCCAAGACTGCCCTTCGTAACCACACTGACTTTCGGACTTGCACTCATACTCAGTCCGGTTATCGTCCAGATATTTCCCTCTTTCAGCCGAATACTACCTGAGCCTTCAAGCGAAGCTGTTACTGCGCCGCTCGGTACACCCGACATGTTGATACTCACATCATTAGGAATACTTTCGTACAGGAAATTCATCAACACCGGCGCAATCGTAACCGAAGGTTCCGTAACCGAAAAAGTCCCATTATACGAATATTCCTCGCCGTCGGCGACGATTTTTCCGGTAAACGGATGGTCGCCCACCGCATTGTTCGTTATACTGATGATATTGTTGGACAAAAGCGTGCTACCCAGATAATATTCAGGCTGTTTGGTCGAATCTACCGCCGCCAGCACTAATTGCGCCTCAAACGGCATTCCGCGGGTAACAACCTGACTTTTAGGTATTACCAGCGCCTGAATTTTATTCACGCGGTAATCTTTTTCGTCCACGTTGGTAATCAGGGTCGAAAGCGTCTCGCCTTCCACGAAACGGATGTCGCTCTGCATTTTAGTCAGCAATGTAACGGCTGCCGCCACCGGCATATTTTCAAACAGCGCGTTTTCCCACGTGTCCGGAATAATACCACCTTTTTTCGGCACTTCGGTACTCAATACCGACGCAAATATTTCTGCCTTGTAAGGATCGCCGATCATTTCGCTCATCAATTTCCGGTAATTTTCAAGTTCTCCCTTCAATTTTCTCCCTTCCCCCGTAATCGGCGCCAGCATTATTTGTGATGCGGCTTCCAGGTTGTCTTTGCGTACAATGTCGTTTACATTAGCATTTTTGCCGTCCGATTCTTCGACGATTCGTTTCTTTAAATCTTCGATATAGTTGTATAGACTGTCGGTTGATGATTTCACCAGCACCCCTTTTTTGTACCATTCGCTTACTTTGGCTTCATTTGCCTGATAAGCGCGGCTGAGGCTTTCCATAGTATATTCGTTACGCTGTGAAGAATTTTCTGTTGATGCATATAAACTTTTTTCGACCAGTTCAAAACCATCCAACACTTCCGGCGGAAGGTTGATAGCCATCATGGCGATGAAAACCAGATACATAAGGTTTATCATCTTCTGACGCGGTGAATTGGGATTACTTGAAATTCCTGCCATTTATTTGTTATTTGAAGATTTGAAAATTTGAAAGCCCCTCCCCAGCCCTCCCCGAAAGGGAGGGAGTTCCCCCTCCTTCGGAGGGGTTAGGGGAGGCTTTGAACCTTGAACCTCGAACTTCCAACTCATATTCACCTGTAATTTTGAGGGGGTTGTTGCGGAGGATACGGCGCCTGATAGGCAGGTTGCTGATACGCAGGCTGTTGCGGCGGCACGTAACCGCCCGACATATTGACGGTCATGGCGTGCAACAGACGGCTGTAAACCTGATTCAACTGCCCGAGCAACTGCGCCATCCGCTCGTTTTCGTTGCGGAAGGCGGCGCTGTCCACCAGCGAACCGTCGTACATGTCGCGGATTCTGTTCAATCCCGAGTTAATGTGCTGAATCGTATCCATTTGCGAACGGATACCGCTCAATTGTATTTCGTAGAATTTGTTCAAATCCGCCAGATTATTGTTCATCGTCGCCATTTGTTCCACGTAACTCAACGGTTTTTCCGCGCCTTCTTCCAACTCTTCCTTGGAACCGGCAATCAGTTTACAGGAATTGACCAGACTGTCTGAAACTTCTGTCAATGAACCTGTTATTACGCTGAATTTATCCAGATTTTCCGAAACGGACGAAATTTTGTTGATGTAAGACTGCGTTGCTTCGGTCAAATCCGCCATTTTGGCAATCTGTTCGGCGGCGCTGTTGAGTTTTTTGATACTTTCGGCAAGCATTTCGGAATCGGTTTCCGAAACGTTGAGTCCCATCGCCGATATGCCTGCCTGCACCCTGGATTCGGGCGACAGTTTCACGGGCTGCTGCGCGTATGAAACGCCCTCTCCCGAACTGCCGGTCGCTATCCGTTCTCCTTCGGTTGCAAAGCCGCCACCACCGATAATGATTGTTCCGCCACCGGAGCCGCCCAAACCTGCGGGTATGACGTCGCCTTCTATATTACCACCACCTCCTCCGGTAAAATCAGGTCGGTCGAGCGGGTTTTTCGATTTCAATACCGGGAATACTTCTTCCCAGTGATATTCGCTGAAAGGGTGTTCAAAGCCTGAAATGAAGAATACGCACGCTTCCACCGTCATTGCTACGAAAAGTATCAGATTGGCATTCGGCAAGTGCAAAATCTTAAACATTGCTCCAATAATAACGATAGCTGCACCCCAACTGTAAACGAAATTCAGCCATCGTTTCCCCTTGTCGCTGGAGAGGAACATCTCAATCCTGTTTTTATATCTGCTGTATTTTCCCATTATATTGATTTGTTTTATTTATTTTTTTACTTTTCCTTTTTTTGAATCCGAAAATCCGACCTGCGTGCGAACGCAGCGAAAGCCGATGTAGGAGCGCGTTTCGTTCTGATATTCAAACGATCGCATGTCCGAGCGGATGAAGCGCGCCACGTCTTTCCACGAACCGCCGCGCACGACTTTTTTCTTCATGTCGTAGGGGTCTTCCTTCGCCGAATTATAATGTAAATCGGGATTAATGTCGCTCATCTGTTGCAGTCCCGATTCGGTGAAAACGGACGAAGTCCATTCGGCAACGTTACCCGCCATGTCGTAAAGCCCAAATTCATTGGGCGAAAACGAGGCTACGCGAGCCGTAATCAAGTGTCCGTCAGCCGTATAGTCGCCGTCTCCGGGCTTGAAGTTTGCCATGAAGCAGTCCTTGCTGTCTTTCAGCGCGTCGGTTGCCCACGGATATTTATTTTCGCTTTTGCCGGCGCGGGCGGCATATTCCCATTCGCTTTCCGTAGGCAGGCGGTACGGCTCGATTTCTATACCTGCCGGAATGTCCATTGAACTCTTATACAGCTCGGTACGCCATACGGAAAACGCATTTGCCTGCTCCCACGAAACGCCCACGACCGGATAGTCGTCATAGCCCGGATGCGTGAAATAGAGTCGCAGATAAGGCTCGTTGTAAGCGTTTCTGAAGTCGTTTATCCACGAAGTTTCGTCGGGATATATATTAATAATGTACGTGTTCAGGAAATCGAAATAATTGCTCAACGGTCGCGTAATCGTCTCATTGACAATTCTTCCGTCCTCTGTGATGTAGGCGGTATCTTTTGAAATCATGATCACTTCGTTCGGGTCGGGCGTAATGTCCGTGTTGCGCACCCGCAGCGCCGGGTCGAAATTGTTGCGCCGCAACGCCTCCGAGGTGTAGTCGTACCATTCGTATCTGTACACCATCTGACGTGGGTCGAGGCTTGTTGCACCCGTCACGGGATGGGTGAAGTTAACGCTTTCAATGGCGCGCTGTTCTTCTTCGCTGGCGCGTCTCCAGGGAATCGGTCGCGTCCAGTCGAGATGCGGCGTAACCGGCTCTCCGTAACGGTCTTCCGTAATCATAAACAGGTCGTTGCCGCCGTAAGCGGGGTCTGCAAGGCGCGTGCGGATAATCGAATCGCGCACCCAGTAAACGAACTGCCGGTATTTGGCGTTCGTGATTTCGGTTTCATCCATCCAGAACGACTCGAACGAAACGCCTTTTGTGTCGGCTTGCGTGCCCCAAATACTGTCGGTATCGGCAGAACCCATTCTGAAGGAGCCTCTCTTGACGAGCACCATTCCGAAAGGCGCGGGTTCCTTGAATGCCGCCGACCTGACGCCGACGAGGTCGCCTCCGCTGTTCATCGCATTTCTGCCGCACGCCGTGAGCACAATTGCTATCACTGTTATCAATAAAATTTTTTTCATATTTTATAAAAATCTTACGCTCTTGTATTTACCTATTGTCGTTTTCGGTTTGTTCAACTGTAATCTGTATTTCAGAAACAATTCGTGGCTTCCCATCGAACCTCTGCGAATGGCGGTCGTCGGAAAATCATACGCATATCCTGCCTGTATCTTGCCGACGGTCGCTCCGAGCAGCAGCACTACTGCGTCGTTCATCCGCCACGAAAATCCGCCCGAGAACTTTTTTGCAAAAACCGCTCTTGCCGTTACATCCACCTGATACATTGTCAGATCGGTTTTGGCAAAAACGGACGGTTGCAATTCAAGTAACGGATTATTTGTTTGAATATTGTATCCCGCCGTAAAATTATATTCGCGTCCGATGAAAGTTTTCAGGTTTTCCTCGTCTATTTGCGGTTCCAGCAGGTGCGTTGCAGCCGCTCCGACGTAGAATTTGTCCGTGTGGAAATAGACGCCCGCGCTGAGGTCGAATGTCCTGGCGTCCACCGTGGAAGTGGGAATCGCCTCGTCGGGCGATCCCGGATTGCCGAGACTGTCCACCGGCAATATAACCTTGTCGCCCCTGACGGTCATGCTGATCAGTCCGCCCTGCAAACCGACGCGCAACGTTCCCTTGCCGATTTTTTTCAGAAAAGCGTATTGTGCGCCCATAAACATATTGCTTCGGAGGCTCGAAATATTGTCCTGAACAACCACAACGCCTATGCCGTGTTCCCTGTTCAGCAGGCGGTAGGGCATGTTCGCGGTGGCAAACAGCGTCTTGGGCGAAGAATTTCCGAATCCGAGCCATTGCAAGCGGTAATGCGCCGTAACGTCCAGATTCCCGGACAGTCCGGCAACGGCAGGGTTGTAGTAGCCCATCGCATTGAAATACTGGCTGAACTGCGCATCAGTCTGAGCCTGAGTTATTCCAACGCAAACGACTGATAATATGAGTACAAATACAATTTTTTTCATTCAGAGCCAAACACTGTTCAACCTGTATAAAACTGAAAAATTGTTAAATTATTGTGTTTGGGGTCGGTTTTTTTGGAAAATAACGGTGATAAGAGAGATTTTTTACCGTTTGCAAGGAAAGGATTATTCGCTGGAGGCGGAATTGTTGCGACTCTTCGAGAATTGACAATTTTTTAGTGTGCAGTGTTTAGAGTTTAGAGTGGAGTTTTTTTTTACAGAATTTACAGGTTTTTGAACTAAACAACTAAACAGCTAAACAATTAAACAACTAAACAATTAAACAGTTCAATCTCCTTGCGTACGTATATAAATTACTCTGTTTCCGCATGTAGTTTTTTTATCGAAAAAGTTTCGTACTCTTGCGCTTTTTCAGCAGAAGAGTGGGCGGATGGGCGACTGTTATGGATGACCGGGGTAAATTCATTGAATTTCGGAGACGAAAATGTTAATACAAAAGGAACGGCAAAACCGTCCCTTTTATGAATAGCGGACGCAATACGCAGCGTCCCTTGCTTTTACCTGTAAACCGTTAGTTTTAATACTCGTCAATATTCTTCTTCATTGAAAAAGAAATCTTCCTTGCTGGGATAATCGGGCCAGATATCTTCCATGCATTCGTATATCTCGCCTTCGTCCTCCATTTCCTGCAAATTTTCTATTACTTCCAGCGGCGCGCCAGAGCGTTGCGCATAGTCTATCAACTCATCTTTTGTCGCAGGCCACGGTGCGTCCTCCAAATTCGATGCTAATTCCAATGTCCAATACATAGATTTTATCTTTATTTTTTATAAAAAACGGCACAAAAATATAATTTTTTATTCATTAAACATAGGACTGCCCAAAAAAATTTCTTCACCGTTTGCCGAAAGGCTCTCCCGACGTGCTATAACAAACAGTAAATCAGACAGTCTGTTCATATAAATAAAAATGCTTCCGTCCACATGTTCCTGTTCAGCCAGACGGAAAATGGCTCTTTCGGCACGACGGCATACGGTGCGGGCTACATGCGCCAGCGCAGTCGCCGGACAGCCGCCGGGAATTACAAAATTGTGCATCTGTGGCAAGTCGCTGTCTATCTCGTCAATAGCACCTTCCAGCCTTGCTATTTCCCGCTCCAGCATATTTTCAATCCCGGCATCTGTTTTTTCCGGAACGGTGGCAAGACTGGCACCGACGGCAAACAGTTTTTCCTGCACGAATCGCAGAATTTCCCACGTGGAATGTTCCTTTAACTCCGTCATCAAGAGACCGATAAACGCATTCAATTCGTCAATCGTGCCGTAAGCCTCGATACGCAAATGCGTTTTCGGCACCCGTTTGCCACCGATCAGCGAGGTCATCCCCTTATCGCCGCCTCTTGTGTATATTTTTGACTTCTTCAATTTTTTTCCGATTTTAATTTTTTAACAGCAAGGATGCAGAACGGACTCTTTCAGGGCAATATCGCTCTGTACCAGTCCGTTTGCCTGTATTCCGAATTGAGATACGAAAACCTCTCCTGTTGAATATATACCGTCATACCGCTGTGCTGCCTGATATGGAAGCCATTGAAAGTCATGATAAACTGTTTGGTGGCATCTTTCCAGACAACCGTTTTATCCATCTGCGCTTGAAACGCGGCAGTTTGCGACGAAAGGGAATCAATCGTCTGTCCCAAATCGAAATATCGCGAGCGGTTTTGACCGCTCAAATAACTTGGACGGTCAAAGCGTTGGATACTGTCTATCAGCAGATTGGATTCTGCAATGTCAGTTCCGTTCAAGGCCGTTTTCGTTGCCGAAGCGAGCGCGTCCATTTCGGAAAGTTTTATCAGGCTGAGTGTTGTCGAACAATTGGCATCCGTTTCGGAATAAGTGGCTTTCAGGTAATCAACGTATGATTGCCCGAATGATTGAAGACCTTCCGCTACCGGTCGTTTTGTATCATACAAATCTTTGATTTTATCCTCGAAAACAGGGACAAAGCCGGGCGCAAGAATCTCTGCCGACGACGCCAGCATATAGTCTGCCTTATCCCTCAAAGCGTATGTTACAGCGGCATCTGCCATGAAGCATACTTCAAACACGATGTAATCCAGTGAATGATCTGGAATGGCATTGGCAAAATCGAAAAATTCCATTTCCGGATATTGCCCGCCAACCGTATCTATGACTAACGAGCGGGGACGGGCGAGCGTGCCTTCGGGCAACCAGCCGCTTCCGTGCGCAAAAAATATCATACCGTAACTATCAGCAGAATAGCGAGTTATCATATAATCCAGCGCTCTTCTAACCCTGGACGCCTCCGCCGAATTTTCGTTGCCGTAAATCTCCAGCGTATCCAGTCCGTACATTCCCCGCTCATCTTTTTTATCGTTGATTCTGAACAGGGAAGCGCCTCCGGCTTTTCTGTCCGTATATATAATCATTTCGCCCGTTTTCGGGTCGAACCCTTTCCGGATAGCATTTATTTTCGGCTGCGTATCGTCGTCTATACTGCTTTTATCGCCCGTTGCGCAGTACAACAAAATATTCCTTTTCGGATAAACTTCAACATAGCAGGCAACCTCCTGTTTCGTGCCCGACGAATAGGTATAAATAACCGTTTTTCCCTCTTTCAGTGCAGTGATTAATCCTGTCGGCGAAACGGTTGCCACCGAAGGGTCTTCGCTCGTCCATTCGACTCCGTTCGATAATAATGTCAATTGATGGTCATATCCTTTGCGCATCTCGATGGTCGGAGGCGGAGTATCAAACTCCACTCTTTCTTCAAGACAGGAAGAAAGGAAAAACAACGAAAAAACAGCAAAAGCAAAAAGATTCAGTATCAGACTTTTGCGCTTTCGCGTGTTCATATCTTTGCATCTCGAATTTTGATGCAACATTCTTCCAAACATTATTCTTATATCCTTTCTATTCATAATTTTACATACGTTTTCTTTGTGAAAAGATTTGCAAAGATACAATTTTTTTTTGAAAAAACAAAAAATTTGTTTATATTTGCGGTCATGACACGAATTTATAAAATTGTGTTACTCCATAATAAATTCATAATCAGATGATTATCATATACCGTATTTTAATGATATTCTGAATTGACAGATTTGATAAAAGGCGGGATAACCGTCTCAAAATGTTATAGATAACGGGAATTATCGGCAACACTTATCTCCCCCGCAATATCCCTGTTCATCCGTTCGCGGATTTGGTCGGAGGTGTAGCCCTGTCCGAGCAGGAACATCAGTTTGGTGAGCGCCGATTCGGGGGTGATGTCGTAACCACCTATTACTCCGGTAGATAGCAATTGCCGTCCTGTCGTGTATTTTTCCATCTCCACGCTTCCGATGAGGCACTGCGTAATATTTACGACAATAACTCCCTTATCCACAGCCCTTTTCAGCAATTGTATCAACCATTCCTTTTGGGGCGCGTTGCCGGATCCGAATGTTTTGAAAACAACGGCTTTCAACGCTTTGTTATCCAAAATTCCCGATATGATATGTTCCTGTATTCCGGGAAAAAGCGTGAATATCACCACGTTGGGATTCATCCGGTAGTGCGGAATCATCGGTTTGTCAAAATCGGGCTTGCGAAGCAAATGTTTTTCGTACCGGATGTGTATGCCGACGTGCGCGAGATTCGGAAAATTGTACGAACGAAAGGCATTGAAGTTTTCGGCGCTGATTTTGGTGGTGCGATTACCGCGCAACAGGCTGTTTTCAAAGAGAATACATACTTCCGAAACAATCGGCGAACCGTCGGGATTGGCGGCGGCGGCAATTTCAATCGCCGTAATCAGATTTTCCTTTCCGTCGGTGCGCAGCATACCGATGGGCAGTTGCGAGCCGGTGATTATCACGGGTTTCGTCAGGTTTTCGAGCATGAAACTGAGTGCCGAAGCGGTATATGCCATCGTGTCCGTGCCATGAAGCACCACAAAACCGTCAAATTGGCTGTAGTTTCCGTGAATGATTTCCACTAATTTTTTCCAGTGCTCGACGTCCATATCCGACGAATCTATCGGCGGATTGAATTGATACGCAGATATTTGATAATTGAAGCGTTTCAATTCGGGAACGTACCTGAGCAGCCGGTCAAAATCAAAGTTTTCGAGCGCGCCGGTCTTCGCATTTTCAATCATCCCGATAGTGCCGCCCGTATATATCAGTAAAACAGAACGTTTCTTTTTCATACATTATATATTAAAATACAAAGATACAATTTTTTTACAAAATTTCCTGCTATGACATTTTGGCGCACGATTTAAGATGAAAAATCTCCATTTCTGGCAAATGAATGACAAATTGGCTGCCAAACAGCATTGGCACGGAAATTGCACAATAGGAGATGTAAAACAAAAAATAAAAATAAATAGGAGGACAAAATTATGACAACATTAGTTAGAAGAAATCCAAGCAATTGGTTACCGTTGTTCTTTAATGATTTTTTCAAGGACGACTGGAAAGTTGGGACGACATCCACAGTTCCCGCCATCAATGTAAAAGAAACGGATACTGCTTATACAGTGGAAGTTGCGGCAGCAGGTTTTACAAAAGACGACTTTAACGTAAGTCTCGACGATGACAATGATTTGCTGATAACAGTGGAGAAAAAAAGCGAAGTGAAAGAAGAGGAAAGCAATGTACGCTACCTGCGGAGAGGTTTTTCGTACGCGAAATTCCAGCACGCAATGACGTTGCCCGAAGACGTAAACAAGGACAAAATAGACGCCAAAGTGGAACACGGCGTATTGCAGATTACACTTCCGAAATTGAAGGAGGAAGAAATCGTCAAAAAGCAGCGTCAAATCACGGTAGATTAATCAATTGACTGTAAAATACTATTTCTCGTAAATATAGTTTTTTAAGGAGGGCCGGCATATTGTGAATTAATACGTCGGCTTTTTTATGCTCAAAATTTGCAGGAATCAAAAAAAATCCATACTTTTGACCTCGAAAAACTTAAAATTTTAACAGATATGAATGAAGTAAAAGAAACAAAAGGTATCGTAACATTTGTGGATACTCCGGTTACATTGCTCGGCGAGATTGTAAAAGCAGGCGACACGGCGCCCGATTTTAAGATTATAGGTCAGGGACTTGCGCCTGTAGCGCTGTCTGATTTCAAAGGAAAAACAGTGATACTGTCCGTTTTCCCGTCGATTGATACGGGCGTTTGCGCGACGCAGACACGCCGTTTCAACCAGGAAGCAGCAGCGTTGTCGGACGATATAGTAATCCTCACTATTTCAAAGGATTTACCGTTTGCGCTCGGTCGTTTTTGTGCCGCCGAAGGTATTGACAAATTGAAAACATTGTCCGATTATCAGCACTCCGAGTTCGGTTTGAAATACGGATTCCTGATGAAGGAAAACCAGTTACTGGCTCGCGGTGTGGTAGTTGTGGACAAGGACGGCAAAATCGTACATGTGGAATATGTGCCGAACGTGAAAAGCGAACCGGACTATGCCAAGGCGTTGGAAGCGGCTAAAGCGGCGCTTTAGGGTTCAAGATTCCATGTTCAAGGTTTCATGTTCAAGGTTTGAAGTTTAGAATCCATTGTAAGGATGATAAGTTTTAATCCATGAAAAAAGCGATAATCATAGGCGCTACTTCGGGAATAGGCAAAGAGGTAGCGCTTTGTTTATTACGCAAAGGCTGGTCGGTCGGTCTTGCCGGCAGACGGCAGGCGTTGCTGGAAGAAATTGAAAATCAGTTTCCGGAAACGGCGCGCTCCTGCGTGCTGGACATTACGCAAAACGACGCCGTTGAAAAATTGCAATTCCTTATCAATCAGTTGGATGGAATGGATTTATATTTTCATTCGACGGGTATCGGAAAAAACAATCCTGAACTCGAAAGCGACCCCGAAATCGCTACCGTTGAAACGAACGCCAAAGGTTTTGTCCGTATGGTAACGGCTGTTTATCACTATTTTAGCGAGAAAAAAGGCGGTCATATTGCCGTCATCAGTTCCATCGCAGGCACGAAAGGAATCGGCGTCGCGCCAGCCTATTCGGCGACGAAACGGTTTCAAAATATCTATATCGAGGCTTTGGAGCAATTATCGCATATTAACCGGCTGAATATCAACTTTACGGATATTCGACCGGGGTTTGTAAAAACCGATATCCTCGACAGCAAACATTCCTATCCGATGTTGATGAATCCCGAAAAGGTTGCCCGACAGGCAGTTCGCGCGATAGAACGCAAAAAACGAATCATCGTGATGGATTGGCGCTACCGGATGCTCGCTTTCTGTTGGCGGCTGATTCCGGGCTGGATTTGGATTCGATTGAAAATCAGGAACTAAGAAGATGAAACTGTCGGTTGTTATCGTTAATTATAACGTGAAATATTATTTGGAACAGTGTCTGGATTCGTTGCTGAAATCTGTTCAAAACATTGATTCAGAGGTATTTGTCGTAGATAACTGTTCGACCGACGACTCAATTGCCTATCTCCGCCCCAAATTTCCGACTGTCCGGTTTATTGAAAATACGGAAAATATTGGCTTTTCACGCGCTAACAATCAGGCGATTGCTCTCTCCAGCGGGGCATATATTTTATTGCTCAACCCGGACACGGTGGTGGGTGAAAGTACGATGGAAAATGTTTGTCTTTTTATGGATAACCATGAAAATACGGGAGCGCTGGGCGTCAAGATGTTGGACGGTTACGGCAATTTTCTGCCGGAATCGAAACGTGGTTTCCCGACGCCCCGAAACTCGTTTACGAAAATGACGGGGCTGAGCAAACTGTTTCCGAAATCGAAAACTTTTGGCGGATATCATCTACGCTATCTCGATGAAAATGAAGTACATAAAGTAGATATACTGGCGGGCGCCTTTCTGTTGCTGCGTCGCGAGGCGATTGAAAAAGCCGGAAGTTTGGACAATGATTTTTTCATGTACGGCGAAGATATTGACCTGTCTTTCAGGATAAAACAAGCCGGTTTCGATGTCTATTACCTGCCCGAACCCATCATCCACTACAAGGGCGAAAGCACCCGGAAAGATATTCGCTACGTGAAACGGTTTTACGAAGCGATGCTGATTTTTTTCAACAAGCATTACCCGCATTCCAACGGACTTTTTAAAGGGCTGATCCGACTGGCAATTCTGGGAACCGGCTTTTTCTCTGCCATACGTAAATTATTGAAAATAAAAACTTTGAATCGAAAAAGAGTGTCCAAGGAAATTCTGATGAATACGAACGAATACACCTACGACCAAATCATTCAAAAAATGAACGAAAACACGGCGCGCAACATCCTTTTCAGAATCCGTCACTCCGAAACGGGCGTTACGATTGATACGGAGAAGGTGGAATTGGCATGAAAGAAAGGAGTATTTCATCTTGGTCAATACCCGTGAAATTAACAGTTCACAATTAGCATAAACCCAAAAAAGCGCCATTAATATTTCATGAATACCCCCAAAAGGCATAAACACAAAACGCGCCGCAACCGGTATTACCCGTTGCGGCGCGTTTGTATAAAAAACGGCGGTTACCTACTCTCCCGCTTGCGCAGTACCATCGGCGTGACGGGGCTTAACTTCTCTGTTCGGAATGGGAAGAGGTGGAGCCCCCGTGC
>JAITMT010000307.1 GCA_031277235.1 Tannerella sp. | reverse complement strand
TTGATATTTTTTGACAATTTACCCTCTTTTTCTTAAAAAAAATTAAAAATTTAACATTTCGAGCCTGAAATCGCCTGATTTTTGTAGAGATTTGTCGAGAAAATTTTCGGAATTTTTATTTTTAGGAGACTTTGAATAATTCATCTTTTTTCATTTCGAGTGCAGTCGAAAAATCTTGTTCATCCCAAATTTGCAGGACTTTTTATTATGTGGCTACTCGAAAGTTCGTAGGTACGCCATTTTCATCCGAATCGCTTCCGTTGTATGCCTACGGCACGCATAACCAGGTAAAACGTTACTTTCAGCCAACATTCTGTCCCTGACTGGATATCAGAGTTTTAGAAAAATTTCATGGAATTTGAATGCTTTATTCCCGCAGGGGACGCACATCTTCTGAAAACTACAAAAACGACAACTCTTTTCCCCAAACGCCGTCCCGAAAAGCGCCGTCTGAATACGCTTCCTGACCGTTCACAAATGTTTTCCACACGGAATGTGAAAAAGTATATCCTTCAAACGGCGACCATCCGCATTTGTACAAAATGTTTTCTTTGGAAACGGTGTATGATTTTTCCGGGTCAATCAGCACAATATCAGCATAATATCCTTCTCTAATATATCCGCGACGGTCAATCCGGAACAAATCTGTCGGGTGGTGACACATTTTTTCAACAACTTTTTCCGGGGTGAAAATTCCTTTTTTCGCCAGTTCGAGCATGGTTTGCAGCGAATGCTGCACTAACGGACCGCCCGAAGCCGCCGTCAGGCAATTGCCCTGTTTTTCAGACCACAAATGCGGCGCGTGATCGGTGGCTACAACACTGATAATATCTTCTCTGACAGCCTTTTGCAGTGCTTCGCGGTCGGCGGCTGTTTTGATGGCGGGATTCCATTTTATGCGATTTTCGAGCGTTGCATAGTCTTCGTCGCAAAACCACAGATAATGAACGCAGGCTTCGCCCGTAATTTTTCGCGAAAGCAAGTCTCCCCTGTCCAAAAGTTCTAATTCCCTGGCAGTTGAGAGATGAAAAATATGCAGTCGCGCACCGAGTTTTCGGGCTAATTCCGCTGCTTCGGACGAAGAGGCATAACAGGCTTCGGCGCTCCTGATTTTCGGATGAAACGTAATATCCAGGTTTTCACCGTATTTTGAAAGGTAGAAAGTCTTGTTTTCCTGTATAATCTCCTCTTTTTCAGCGTGTACGGCGATTAACATATCGGTTTCGCCGAAAAAATGCTCTAACGATCCCGGATTGTTCACCAGCATGTTTCCCGTCGAGGCGCCCAGAAAGAGTTTGATACCCGGAACACGCTTTTTATCAAGCAGATGAATCAAATGATAATTATCGTTTGTACCGCCGAAAAAGAAGGCGTAATTCGCTGCCGAAACTTCTGCCGCCCGATCATATTTATTGTTAAGTTCCTCAATGGTAGTCGTTTGCGGTTTGGTATTGGGCATATCCATGTAAGTAGTAACTCCTCCGGCGACAGCCGCACGGCTTTCGCTCTGAATATCACCCTTGTGCGTCAAACCCGGTTCGCGAAAATGCACCTGATCGTCAATCACGCCCGGCAACAGCCATTTTCCCGCGGCGTCAATCTCACGTACATCTATATATTCATTTTTTTGAAGATATGAATCGCCTTCAAACACTTCCGAAATAAAATCGTCCTCTATCAGGACTGCTCCCTTGAAAGAGCGTCTCTCATTGATTATCAGTGTATTTTTAATTAACGTTTTCAATTTCTAATCCTGTCCGGGTTTTGGATATTTACGGAAAAAACTGCTCCATTTCAGTTGCAACACGCCGAAAAGCGCTTCGCCGAAAATGGAAGAATTCATTTTGGAAGTTCCCAACACTCTGTTTACAAATATGATAGGTACTTCCGCCAGTTTAAATCCACACTTGTAAGCCGTAAATTTCATTTCAATCTGAAAAGCGTATCCTTTGAAATGGATTTTGTCCAACTCCAAGGTTTCAAGCACTTTACGGCGATAACATTTGAATCCTGCCGTTGTGTCCTTGATATTCATTCCCGTAATCAGGCGGACGTAAACCGATGCAAAATAGGACATTAGCACGCGACCCAGGGGCCAGTTTACGACATTGACGCCGTTGCAATAGCGCGACCCTATCGCCACGTCGGCGCCCTGTTCGGCGCAGGCGGCGTAGAGTTTCAGCAAATCGTTGGGATTGTGGCTGAAATCGGCGTCCATCTCGAAAACGAAACCGTATCCCTGTTCGAGCGACCACTTGAAACCGCGGATGTAAGCCGTCCCAAGTCCCTGTTTGCCGGAACGTTCCACGATAAACAGCCGGTCTGAAAATTCCTGCTGTTGAAGCCGTTTCACAATACCGGCTGTCCCGTCGGGCGAACCGTCGTCAACTATCAGAATATCAAATGCTTTCTCTAAACCGAACACTGCCCGGATGATATTTTCAATATTTTCCTTCTCGTTGTAAGTCGGAATAATTACTACGCTGTCAGACATATTTATAACGAATTAAATTCCATTATCAGCCCGTAAAGATACGAATAATTTGGAGAATAAACGGCATAACGTGAAAAAATCGGAAAAAAAGCGTAATTTTTCACATCCCTGTTCTTCACGGGAAAATGAACCGATCAAAAATACCGGCAAAGCCTATCTCGCAGAATTTCAAAATATTCGTCGCTTCGACGGAAATGTCCCGCGAAAGACAAAAGGATGGCAGAACCGCGATTACCACCCATTTAAGCATGCGTAAGTACGCGACCGTTTACCGGAATGGTTTACGGTCGCGTACCTGCACTACTTAATTATCTTTCTGCCAATCTATTGCTCTTCAACGGAGCAAAGTTATGTGTTTCTATCGAACGGCAAATCCTTGCGGAATTCCCTGTTTTTCAGAACTTATATCCCAGCGTCAAAGCCAAACGGGTAGAGTTGTTTTTCAACGTAGCCGGTTCGGAAATCACGCCGTCGGGTGTACTCGAGAATGCGTATGCCTTTCCTTCGTTGGTTTTGTAGATGCAAGCCAAATCCATCGAAAAGTTCGGCGTGAAGCGGTAACCCAGCCCTGCGGTGATGTAATTGGTGGTATTTTCCGTTGTGGAAAAATGCGCGATTGTTCCGGCAGGCCATACCTCCACGTCATTATTGGCTAACTCCGTCCGCATCGGGGAGGTCTGCATCGCATAACCGGCGCGAATGGCAAACTGCGGGATAATTTTCAACTCGCCGCCCAAACGCAAGGTATGAGCCACGCCGAAATCCGCTTCGATATCCCTGTTGGTATAATATTCCCCGCCGTCCGTATTGAAATACTTCATATTTTTATAGTTAGTCATCTCATAATCAGCGCTAAGCAACGCAGACTGTCCGATGATCACGGCGCCGCTGAATGTCCATTTGCCCGGCGTGTGGAATTTGTAATCGGTATAAGTATTTTCGGGCGTATATCTGGTTTCGACGTCATCATCAGTCAAATAAGTTTCAGCCCTTGCGTCGTAATAATCAGTCAATTGAAACCATTTCGGCGTGCTGTAAGCCGCACCCAGCCGAATCATTTGCAGGTTCAAAATGGCGCCGAGCGTGAACGAATAACCGTCTCCTTCGGTGTTCAACCAGTTATCCAAATAGATGTGGTGGTCAAGTTCGTTATATTCTTCATAAGCGGAATTTAACCGGTAATCCATTTGCGTAACCGACACCGAAGCTCCCAAAAACAGCAAGTTATTGATATTCGTGCCTATACCGAAATTCATCTCTGAAATTTCACCATGTTCGGTAACCCGCAAATATCCTTCCGTCGGTCTGTAATTATCAAAGAATCCGGTATATGAATTATTTCCAGCCGGATTTATCATATAACTCTCGTATCCCAGAATGGAAAGCCAGTTGCCCGCCATATTTGCTGCAAAATAAGGATCATAAACGCCTTCCGTATAGATTAAATCCTTTTCCGGAATGCCTTGCGCAAGGGATGCCACATAATCTCCGATAGAATTGGGCATACCGCGGTTTTCCATTTTATATTCGCGGTTGAAATTTTTCACCCGGTTGTATGAAAACGCCAGATTCCAATTCATGATACTGCCGGAACTTGTCGGCAAATACAGTTCAAATCCCAAATTGTCAAGTGAAAAATTGTTTTTATTCACATCCTTTTCGGTTCCCAGCCAGGAAGTAGAGGAGCCAATATTTGAAAAGCCCACAGTACCCGTCAGTTCCGAACTGCGATAGATTCCAAGTCCCGCGGGATTAATCGAAAGTATTGAAATATCGCCGCCCAAAGCGCCGAAAGCGCCGCCCATCGCCATGGAACGTGCCGTTCCGCTCAACTCTGTATTGGACATCGTATATGCATCTATTTCAGTGCCTTGTGAAAAGACAACACTATTGCACGCCAACAAAATACCTGTTAAAAATACTATCTTTTTCATTGTTTTGAAATCTTGAATTTTATAAAAAGGGCTGTTCGAAAAGTCTGTTTTCCTGAACAGCCCGTCAATTTTTATTTTATAAACTAACTTTATGATATGGTTCTCCTATCTGCCGCGACCGCCGCCACCGGAACGGCTACTTCCGCCGCCGCCGCCACCACTGGAACGGCTTCCGCCACCACCTCCGCCACTGCTATAGCTTCCGCCGGAAGAACGGCTTGAAGAACTGCCCGACGAATAACTGCTGCTTGAACGGCTGCTCGAAGACGAACTTCTGCTCGGTGCGGAAGAGGTGCCTGAACTTCTGCTGCTGCTTGAACTGCGGCTTACGGAACTACCGGAACTACCGGAAGATGAACTGCTTGAAGTGCGCGTGCGAACGGAGCGCGTTGCATTTGAACTATTGTTTGCTGGAGCAGTAGTCGAAGAACGGTTTACATTGCTGCCGCTCGAAGAACGGCTCACGCTGTTGCTGCTGCGACTGCCCGTTGTTGTGCCGACGTTCGATTCCCGTGTGGAACGTCCGCCCAGAGAAGAACTCCTGCTGCTTGACGTTGAGGTTCGGCCTGCGCTAAGGCTGCTTGAACGGGAAGTTGTTGTACTGCTTCTGCCTGCAACTCTGGCGCTTGAACGGGAAACACCGCCTGAGCGTCCGTAGCGATTGTTGTAGTACGGTCTGCTATTGTAGCCATCCCAGAAGCCTGCATAATAGCCGCCGCCTCCATAGCCCCAGCCACCGTAGTAGCCGCCGTAAAAACCTCCGTAATAACCGCCCCAGCCCCACGAGGGACCCCAATACCAGTCATAATACCAGGGCGAGTACCAGCTTGAATAATAGCCGCCCCAGCCCCATGGACGATACCACGGAGACCAGTAGGAAGTGTACCACGGATACCAGGACGAGCCGTAGAACCAGGGATCGTACCCCCAGCCGCTCCCCATATTGATACTGACATCCACGCCGCCGTCGTAAGCGTCATAATCATAGGCATAGTAACCGTCACTGAGATAGATATTTACATTATCCGATCCCGTGATTGTAACCTTGCTCGGCGAGTGATAGCGAATGATGCGTTCGGAATAATCCAAATCGCCTCTCCGCGTATCAACTACCGTATCTTCTTCTACATACGCATCGTCCGAAAATTCTTCGGCGGGTCCGATGTATCTGCGGTTGTAGGCATCCACATCCATCTCTTCGGACGATGTGTTATCGGATGTCGTAACAGCTTTTGCAGCAACGACTTTATCGGGTTTGTTTACTGAACTTGTTTCAGTGGCTTTTTTATTGTCCCTTCCGGAAGATAAATAAACGTCATCTACAAATTCTCCCTGCGCAAATGCACCGAAAGCGATGACAAGCATTACCGACACGGAAAATAATTTCATTTTTTTCATTTTTTGTTCCTCCTTATTTTATGTTTTTAATCCTCTCTTTACTTTATATTTTTATATGAATTAGACAGCCAAATCGAAAAATAGTTTAATTCGGTTACAAATGTACGGATAATTTTTTTTTCAACCAACATTTTTTGTATTTTTAACAAATATTTGATACGCCACCCGAAAACTCAAATTGTACAAAACGTAACACGACAAAGTTTAACTTAGGTTCAAACTTCTATCAAAGTCAAAGTTTCCGGTTTGTCTCGTCATTCCGGGAAAGTGAAGATTGTCAGATGTTTCACTGCATTCAAAAGGACAAACCAGCGTGAAATCAGCACTCTTAAACTGTTCATTATATTTTCTTTTTTCTGCGTAAATCCGTAAAACCCGATTTTTTCCATGGAAAGCATCTGTTTCTTGAATATTTTGATTAATTTTGCAAAAAATAGCAAGTAAAATAGACATGAAGGAAGACGTTAATTATAAGGAAGAAATCAACCGTTTGCGCCGGGAAAAGAATGCGATTATTCTGGCGCATTACTATCAAACAGCCGATATTCAGGATATTGCAGATTTTGTAGGCGACAGTCTGGCGCTGGCGCAGTGGGCGGAAAAGACGACGGCGGATATTATTGTGCTTTGCGGCGTGCATTTCATGGGGGAAACGGCTAAAATCCTGTCGCCCGAAAAGAAGGTGCTGATTCCCGACGCGGCGGCAGGTTGCTCATTGGCAGACAGTTGTCCGGCAGACGAGTTTGAAAAGTTCACGAGAGCGCATCCCGACCACAAGGTTATTTCGTACGTCAATACGACGGCTGCCGTTAAGGCGCTGACAGACATTGTCGTAACATCTACCAACGCCCGGAAAATCGTCGAAACTTTTCCCAAGGACGCTCTGCTGATTTTCGGACCCGACCGCAATCTGGGCAATTACATCAACAGCGTAACGGGGCGGAACATGCTGCTGTGGGATGGCGCCTGCCACGTTCACGAACAGTTTTCGCTGGAAAAAATCCTGAAACTTAAAGAGATATACAGCGATGCGGAAGTGATCGCCCATCCGGAATGCAAACAGCCGATACTGCACATTGCCGATTTTGTCGGCTCGACCTCGGCATTGCTGGAACATACGAAAAAGTCTGATAAAAAGGAATTTATCGTAGCGACGGAGAGTGGCGTGATTCACGAAATGCGCAAAGCCAGTCCGGAAAAGGTATTTCTTCCGGCACCGCCGAATGACAGTACCTGCGCCTGCAACGACTGCGTATATATGAAACTCCATACGGTCGAAAAACTGTACCGCTGTCTGCGCGACGAGACACCGGAAATAACGGTAGATGAGGCGATTCGGGAACGCGCCGTGCTGCCGATTCAGCGAATGCTGGAGTTGTCGTGAAAAAAGAGTTTGGAGTGCGTTTTTTTATGGGACATTGACAGACTTCCGCCGTGACGGATTTGCAATCCGTCGCTAAAAATGCAAGGATTACAAACCCGCGGAGACGGAGATTTTCGATCAGTCGCCATCTTCCAAAAA
>JAITMT010000204.1 GCA_031277235.1 Tannerella sp. | reverse complement strand
ATGGAAGCCGACGGCGTGCGCTGGGCTTCGGATTTGGGTATGCAGGATTATAATTCGCTCGAAACCAAAGGTCTCAATATCTGGAATATGGCGCAAAATTCGGAACGCTGGCAAGTGTTCCGCTACAATAATTTTGTGCACAACACGCTGACAGTGAACAATGAACTTCACCGGGTGAAAGGGAAAGCCAATATGGATTCCCATTCGGACAATCCGGATTTCATGTATGCAACGTCCGATTTGTCGAGCGTGTTTGAAGGGCAACTGAAAACCTGCGTTCGGGGCATAGGCATTGTAAATCAGAGTTATGTCGTCATCCGGGACGAACTCGAAACGGCAGACAAACCGGCAACCGTCCGCTGGACGATGCTCACAACCGCCGATGTACGGATTACGGGAAAAAATACCGTCGAACTGCGAAAGAACGGTAAAAAATTGACGCTTCAAGCGCTTGCGCCGGCAAATATCCGCATGAAAACATGGACTACCGAGTCGCCGAACGATTACGACTCTCCCAATCCGGGCAGCGTCCTAGTCGGTTTTGAAACGGACGTCCCGGCAAATTCATCCGCTGCGCTGACGGTGTTGCTGATTCCACAATCGGCTAAAAAGGTGAATCGGGCGATTGCTGCGCTGGGGCGGTGGTAGGGGTTATTAAAGTTCAAAGTTCAAGGTTCGAGGTTCGAGATTCAAAGTTCCAGGTTCAAGGTTTTCTCATGCAAAACAAAAAATATTCCCTAAACACTTGCACTTCGTAAAATTATCGTTATCTTTGTACTCGAATTTTTGAGATATGCTGCATGCAAATACTAACATAACAAACTGCATTGTGCCCATTGCAAACGACGCATTTGCAGCGGGAATACGCGCATTATCCCCCCCAAAACATCATTTCAACGAGATAATGCAACAGAGCGCTAAAAACGGGCTTTACGGGCGTATTTTTGTGCCGCATCCACACCCGCTTCGCGGGTATTCAAAGATTTGAGGATTTGAAGATTCAAAAATTACACTGAAATCTTCAAATTGCCAAATCATCAAATTATTATCTTCCGCTAAATAGAAACAAGTTAATAAAATAAATTATGAACAATCAATTTTTTTCAGTCATATTGATGACCGTACTGTTTGCAACAGTTTTCACATCGTGCGATAAAAATGAAGACGAAGACGGGGATTATTCATCTCCGACCCCTTTCAGTGGAGTCATGTCCGGCATCATAGAAGGCGAATGTGCAACCTGGGATTCTGTAGGCATATATTTCAATAACGGTGAAATAATAGCAACAACGCCAATCATTGACGGCAAGTTTACCTTCTCCTCCCTTCCAACGCCAAAACCGGAAGATCTTGTACCTTTCATTGATAGCGAAGTACTGGAAGAAACGACAGGTTATCAAATCAGCGACAGGAATGTGAAGATTTGCGCCATGTCGTTACTCGCGATGAAGGATACGGACGTCTCTCACGAAAGGAAAGGCATCGTACAGGGAGTCTATAAAATCTCTTTGGATCCCTATTCCTATTCCGTTAACATGTTCATGTATTTTTATGCCGACAAAGACTTGAAAATAAAAGGTTCGTGGTCGGATACCGACACGGGAGTCAAGCATGACCTGGAAACCAACATAAACTTGAAACGGGGTTGGAACACATTGTATTATGTAGAAAGCGGCTCGGAAGATAATAACGTTACAACCTTAAAGAACGGCGTACCGCTTCCGGAAAGCGTTTGGAGAGAAATAACAATTGACCTTGGTGAAATTTCCGGCGGATTTTTTCGCTCATTCCGACAGTTTCGTTGAATATTCAAAGTGGCAGTGAATGTGAATAAGAAGATAAATGCAGAAGAATATTCACCTCTACTCGGTACGAGCAGTGCTTCGTCTCGCTCCTTTCCAACAAGAGAGATAGGTAGGGCAAGTTCTGTCTCCCATTTTCGCAGGGATGCGACTGTCCTGAAAAGGACAAATTTTCAGAATTGCAGTGTCAACGACCTACGGTAATCCGCCAAAAAAGTGGATCAGGCGGTTGCTGCGTTGGGGCGGTGGTAGCAATGTTTGCTTTTTTTCCGTATTTATTTGTTCCCTAAACTCATACGGAACAAATGGAAAACCGGTTTTACCATCTTATTATCAATCTGTTGCTGTTGTTTCCATACAATAGCGACAGACCGTATTTCCGAACCGCCGCACTATAAAATCAGACGCATTTCTCCTGCCAGAGGACTGGGGATGAACGGACAGCGGGATGTGCGGCAAGACCGGTGGAATTTTATCTGGGTGATTACGGTTCATGATTTGTATCGTGTTGACGCTTATACGTTTAAAGATATTCGGAAAAATTATTTTCTTCGGAATATGACGGTTCATTCAATCGTTTGGAAATTGATAGAGCCGGAGATATTTACGTGGCTACGAATACAGATTTATTGAAATACAACCCTTTAACCGATAATTTTGACCGGTTGCTTGGTAGAATCGGAACAAGGCGCCATTCGCAATGTTACCTTCTTGTGTACAAATGCCACCGGCGTCTATATCGGAACTAACACGGGAGATGCGTATATACTTGACAACAAGCGGATGAAATTCAAGCCGATATTTTCAAAAGTGGGATGTGATATTGTGGATATGGCATTGCTTGATTCTGTACTTTACGTTTTGAGTGAATGCGGAGGATTGCTGGCATTAAATGTAACCGGTCACAAGGAAATCAAGCAATATGACTTTTTTTATCCAGAAGGAGATACCCGCGTATCAGCCCGGTCCCTATTCGTTGATAAATTCAAACACGTATGGATTACCGGTCAAAGAGGCATTTACTCGCTTGATCCGTTTACCGATAAATATACACATTATCAATATGACAAGACCGACACTTACGGTATGCCCAGCAGTTCGATGTGGAAAATTTCAGAGGATTATCAGGGTAATTTATGGTTTGGCACCAATCCCGTCCTAAATAAATAAAAATTGAGAAGTTGCATATTTTGTACCTCATTGTTACCTTTGAGGTCTCAAATCAAAATAATAAAAAACAACTTCCCAATGACAAAAGTAACATTATTTTCTCAAATTATCGGCAAGTTAAACAAAGATATTTTCAAAAAACTTGT
>JAITMT010000098.1 GCA_031277235.1 Tannerella sp. | reverse complement strand
TAGTCGCCTTTCAAAATCTGCTCCACCCATGCCTGATTTTCAAGATACCAGCGCACGGTTTTCACAATTCCCGTCTCGAAATCGGTTTCGGGTTTCCAGCCCAACTCATTCGTGATTTTGGTCGGGTCAATGGCATAGCGCTGGTCGTGTCCGAGACGGTCTTTCACAAACGTAATCAAATCGTCGTTTATCCAGTCAATCATCCACAAGCCGTCCTCTCCCGGTATTCTCTTTTTCAGGCAGTTACGATATTCGGGAGTCTCGCTCATCAGGCGGTGAATCGTTTGAATAACAGTCTTGACAATCTGAATGTTTCGACGCTCGTTATGTCCGCCGATATTGTACACCTCCCCTACCCTTCCATGGCTGATAACCAGATCAATAGCCTTGCAATGGTCTTCAACGTAAAGCCAGTCGCGCACGTTGGAGCCGTCGCCATAGACAGGCAGTGATTTTCCTTCGAGGATATTGTTGATAATCAGCGGAATCAACTTCTCCGGGAAATGATACGGACCGTAATTGTTGGAACAGCGGGTAATGGTAACCGGCATTTTGTAGGTCTCGTGATATGCCTGTACAAACAGGTCGGCGCTCGTTTTCGAGGCGCTATACGGACTGCGTGGATCAAGCGGCGTCGTTTCGATGAAATAGCCTGATTCTCCGAGACTTCCATACACTTCATCTGTTGAAACCTGATGAAAGCGCACGTCCTCGCGCCAGGTCGGATAGCCTTTTTCATCCTTGCCGATAGTCCAGAATTTTCGAGCCGCATCCAGCAGATTTTGTGTTCCTAAAATATTGGTAATCAGGAATAATTGCGGATTTTCAATACTTCTGTCCACATGACTTTCGGCAGCAAAATTCACCACATAATTCAGGTCGTATTTTTCAAACAGTTCTTCCACTGTTTTTTTGTTGCAAATATCGTCTTTCACAAAGATACAACGCTCATTATCAATGTCTTCCTCTATGGTGGCAAGATTACCCGCGTAGGTCAGTTCGTCCAATATAATAATACGTATATCCTGATGATTTTCAAGCATATACTTTACAAAATTCGCTCCTATAAATCCGGCGCCGCCGGTAACCAAATATGTTGTCATAAGTCAAAATTATAATCTTCAAATTTTCAAATCTTCAAATCCCAAGTCCCTCAACTGTTCCCGTAGCAGCGGTGCAATCCTGTCTTTATCAGACACTTTCACTTCGCCCGTAATCCCCCACTCCACTCCAATGTCCGGGTCGTCAAAACGGATTGCCCGCTCATAATCAGGCGCGTATGGCGCATCTACCTTGTAAGTAAAAATCGCCGTTTCGCTTTTCACATAAAAACCGTGTGCAAATCCCTTAGGCATAAACAGTTGTCGCTTGTTTTCGCCCGACAGTTCCACGGCTACATATTTTCCGAAAGCAGGCGAATTTCTGCGAATATCCACCGCCACATCCAGCACAACTCCTTGAATTACACGCACTAACTTCGACTGCGCAAACGGATCCATTTGATAATGTATCCCGCGCAAAACGCCTCGCGTAGAACTCGACTCATTGTCCTGGATAAACCGGATTTCACCGATGTGTTTTCGAAATTCCGATTCCCTGTACGCTTCCATGAAATAGCCGCGCGAATCGCCGAAAACCTTCGGTTCAATAATCCAAACTCCCTGAATATCAGTCTCTATAAAATTCATATTCCTGCTAATCTTATGACAAAGTAAGCCTTTTTTAACGATATTTGCAAAAGAAAATAGATAAAAAGATTTGAATTTCCCAAAAATCGTCTTACCTTTGCACCCGCAAAACCAAAAATTGGTACCTTGGATGAGTGGTTTAGTCAGTGGTCTGCAAAACCATCTACGGCGGTTCGAATCCGCCAGGTACCTCGTATAAATCCTCTTAACTCACTGAAAATTAAGAAATTAGTTAAGAGGATTTTTTGTATAGGATTAAAAGTGCTAAGTACATGACAAAAATTCAAATACAGGAATTTATGAGTTATTGATGGGGGGCAGTAACACGAAAACGATGATTTCGAATCATATTCAAGCAGGCTTTTTGCCATTCTTCCATGCTTTAAAATTCTGACGGATTTGATATTCAGGTCAGCATATACACCCACGACATACGCCCATGCAAAAGCGAACATGACGACGGTAAAGAGTTTTTCGAGGCGAATTAAATCGGTCAGATATGTGTCCTCGATATTGAATTCACTAGATTTCATTCCCCTGATACAGGTTTCGATCTGCCATCTGTCCCTGTAAAACAGTTGTGCGTTTTGAGGGTGGTTGAAGCAATGATTATCTGCAATCGGGGCTGTCCGTTTTTATTTTCACTTTGGAAGCGGACAGGCAGCAAAGTTGTCCGTTAATCCGGTAGATACGGTAAACATTTGCCCTGTCCGCATTGGAAGTCAGCGAACATGATGCGTTTGCTGGTTATCAACGTGAAAATTTTCTCGGATACGGATATAATACCGTATGTTGTTGCGGTTCAGGCAAGCGACCCATTCTTCGCCGACAAATTCACGGTCGGCAAGCAGACAGTCTACGGTTTCATCTCCGGGAAGCCGTATATACCGGTTCATAAGTTCCAGGCGTTTCCCGGGTGTGGGACTTGCCCCGTTTGTCAAGCATGGAAATCAGCGGTGGGAATGCGACTCTCCGATACACGATTGCCAATGTTGATACATTGATATTTGTTTCGCCGGATTTCCGGTTTGCCCTGTCCACGACTAACCGGCAAGGCAGTTTGCGAGGAAGCATCCTGAATCAGCCGGGCAATCAAATCCGTATCCGACACATAATACCATATCCATATAAAATACAGTCTAATAATAAGAAAAGTTGGAGGATTCAATTATTATGCTTATCTTTGCCCTAAATTTAACATGTAATTATATGGCAAAAGCATTGGAAATAATAATAAGTGAAGAGCTGGAAGAACTGCAAAAACTTTACCGTAAAACCCGGTGTGCAACTGTCAAAAAACGGCTGAAGTTACTGGTAACCATTAAGAAACGGTCTCCGGAGATGCTTTCAAAAAATGAGTTGGCGGGGTTGTGCAAATGTGACCCCAACAGCGTCAACAACTGGCGTAAACTGTATTTAACCGGAGGAATTGACGCAGTCATGCAGCACAACTGGAAAGGAACATCTTCGAAACACGTAACGGAAGAACTGTACGGCGAACTTGAGAAAAAACTGAAGAATCCGGTTAACGGACTGGCAGGTTACAGGGAGTTAATGCGCTGGATGGAAACGGAATACGGTATTTCCATCAAATACACGACGCTGTATGAATACGTGAAAAGAAATTTCGGGAGCAAAATAAAGGTTGCCCGTAAAAGTCACATTAAAAAAAAGGAAGAAGACATGCCCGCCTTCAAAAAAAAACGGGAAAAATAATCGGGGAAATCATGGAAAGGCACAAATCCGCATACCGTTATTTCAACCTGTATTTTATGGACGAATCCCGTTTGGGTCCGATCACTCAAAACGGGAAAAGCCTTACTGCAAAAAGGATTAAGCCGGTATGCCCCTTTCAGCAGGCTTTTAAGAACCTCTGGCTTTCCGGCGCATTTTCACCTGTAAACGGCGAACATTTCCTGCTGGAATTGCCGGTCTGCAACAGTGACTGTTTTCAAATATGGCTCAATGAATTTTCAGAACTGAACCCGCAGGAATTTAAAATCATATTTTTAGATAACGGCGCTTTCCACAAGGCGGAAAAACCTGTCATACCCGCCAATATCGAACCGGCTTTTATTCCGCCATATTGTCCGGAACTTAATCCGGCAGAGAAAATTTGGGCTTTCTTTAAAGGAAAGTTCACGAACCGTCTCTGTAAAACACTGGATGAAGTCTCTGATTTTATTGCCGATACCGCCATGAAACTCTCTTATGAAACGGTTGTGAAAACTTGCAGGTATGAATATATTGATTTGGCTATTTCAGACTGTTTTTAATATGGATATGGTATTAAT
>JAITMT010000077.1 GCA_031277235.1 Tannerella sp. | reverse complement strand
TGCCGGTCCTCCGCAGCCACCAATTTTCCGTGCCGACCGTCCGTTTCTGTTCCTGATTCAGGAAAAATCGAGCGGCGTCGTTTTGTTTATGGGGAAAATCGGGGCGGCGACGGAGTAGTGATTCGTAAAAATAATTGAAAAACAGAGGCTTATGAAAATGAAATTTCTTTTGATTTTGGGAATTGCGGCGATACTGTTGGCAGCTTGCAATAGCAACGGAGAAGGTTTATATTGTATTAAAACCATTCAAAATTCACCGGGGACAACCGTGCTGTCGAAATCTGAAATGGATGAAATCAAAAATTTATTCAGTCGCAATCAATTGGATTTTAAGAAATACCAGTTTACTCGATTTCAGAAAGACGAATTGGGACATCGCCATGTAAGATGCTATCAGTTTGCAAATAATCTCATTGTATTTACAAGTGACGCCATATTTCACTTTGATAATAACGGCAAATACTATACTTTATCGGGCGAATTGGTCAATGCCATAAGTTTGGATAAAAATCCATCCATGAGCCGCGATGAAGTAGTGGAAAAATTCATGGGTAATATTGAGCAAGATGGTTTTAATCAGGGAAATAACGAATTGATAAGCAGTTGTTTTGACGTCGAATTTGGATATTACGACTTAAATGCGGGCATCAGTTATGCAGATGAAAAATATGTCAAAGCATGGAAAATCAAGCCGAGAAACAGCGAATATCCATTTGCGTATATAAATGACGAAAGTTCGGAAATAATTTACTACGACAATGGAATTAGATTTTGAAAATACGGTTATTCCAAAATTCAGACAATAAAATAATTAAAAATCAGGAAAATACATGCAATTAAAAGATGAACTCAACAAAATACACAAATTGTGCAATCCGTCAGGATTGCATCGCTCGGTAGCCGGGGCATTCGCCCACAGGATGCATTCCCTACGGAATGCATCCAACAACGGAATATCTTTTCTACCGAGCGACGCATCCCTAACGGGATGCCAGCGATATTTAGGTATAAGTTGAGCATACATTTATTATATATATCGTTTTGAAAACTGAACTTGATATTGGCACGCTAAAATGATTGAATAACAAATGTTTAACGGGTAGTATTGTAGGTGAAGAGGCTGTTCTGAAAGAACACGAATGACGCAAACGACACAAATCTACGCCATAAATGTATGGGTATAAAATTTGCAATAAATTGATTTCAAGTCAAATAGGAATTGTGTAAAATGCGTGTTGTCAGTGTTCAAAAACACTTTTCGGGACAGTCTCTTTGTTTTTATCAAAGAAAGCAGTATATTTGCCGCCAATTTATAAAATCATTAAATCTATGGAACATGTAATTTACTTAGTACTAATAGCGTCGCTGGTGGCGCTCGGATTTGCCTTTTATTTCTACAAACAGATGCTCAAGCAAAGCGAAGGCACCGACACCATGAAAAAAATAGCCTTGCACGTACGTAAAGGGGCAATGGCGTATCTGAAACAACAATACAAGATTGTAATTCAAGTCTTTATCATTTTAGTGATTTTATTTGCCGTGATGGCGTATTTCAACCTGCAAAACGGGTGGGTGCCTTTTGCGTTCCTGACGGGCGGTTTCTTTTCGGGGCTTGCCGGATTTTTCGGAATGAAAACGGCGACCTACGCTTCGGCGCGGACTGCCCACGCCGCTCAAAATTCGTTGAACGACGGCTTGAAAGTCGCTTTCCGTTCGGGTGCGGTGATGGGACTGACCGTCGTCGGTCTCGGATTACTCGATATTTCACTGTGGTTCATCGTTTTGAATCATTTTATCGGCGATGACGGCGGACATAAATTAATGATTGTTACGACGACGATGCTCACTTTCGGAATGGGCGCTTCGACGCAGGCGCTGTTCGCGCGCGTGGGCGGCGGAATTTATACCAAAGCGGCGGACGTGGGCGCCGATCTCGTCGGAAAAGTGGAGGCGGGAATCCCCGAAGACGATCCGCGAAATCCTGCTACAATCGCTGATAATGTGGGAGATAACGTAGGAGACGTCGCCGGAATGGGCGCCGACCTGTATGAATCGTATTGCGGAGCCATTTTGGCAACTGCGGCGCTGGGCGCTTCGGCTTTCGCTTTTGCGCCGGAAATGCAATTGAGGGCGATTTTTGCGCCGATGCTGATTGCGGCGGTAGGCGTATTGCTCTCGGTATTGGGAATTTTTCTGGTTCGCACGAAGGAGGGCGCAACCATGAAAAATCTGTTGGCGGCGCTGGGAAAAGGCGTGAATGTGAGTTCGGTTTTAATTGCAGTCGCTTCATTTGCAATACTTTATCTGTTGAAAATTGAAAACTGGGCAGGGATTGCCATTTCGGTGGTGGTCGGTCTTGTGGCGGGCGTAATCATCGGACAGGCAACGGAATACTATACTTCCCACAGTTACAAGCCGACCCGCAGAGTCGCCGAAAGTTCCCAGACGGGTCCCGCGACGGTGATTATTTCAGGTCTCGGATTGGGATTCGTTTCGACAGCCATTCCCGTTCTAACCATCAGTGTAGCAATTGTTTTATCGTTTCTGGCGGCGATCCATTTCGATGTTGCCAACATGCTCGAAGCCCAAAATCTTCGCATGGGGCTTTACGGTATTGCGATTGCCGCTGTCGGTATGCTTTCGACGCTTGGAATCACCTTAGCCACAGATGCTTACGGTCCGATTGCCGACAATGCGGGCGGGAATGCCGAAATGAGCGGTCTCGGAAAGGAAGTGCGCCAGCGCACGGATGCGCTTGACGCTCTGGGAAATACGACCGCCGCTACGGGCAAGGGATTTGCTATCGGCTCGGCTGCGCTGACGGCTTTGGCGTTGCTGGCTTCCTACGTGGAAGAAATTAAAATTGCCCTGTTGCGAATCGGCGATACCGTGCTCGAAATGCCGAACGGCGATATGATTCAGGTGGCGGAGGCTTCGTTTCAGGATTTTATGAGTTATTACAATGTGTCGCTGATGAATCCGATTGTGCTGGTGGGATTTTTCATCGGCTCGATGATGGCGTTTCTGTTTTGCGGTCTGACCATAAACGCCGTGGGACGCGCGGCACAAAGCATGGTGGAAGAAGTTCGTCGGCAATTCCGTGAAATTGTGGGTATTATGGAAGGAACGGCTGAGCCTGATTATGCGCGTTGCGTCGCTATCTCGACCAAGGGCGCGCAGCGCGAAATGTTGCTGCCATCGTTGCTTGCGATTATTGCGCCGGTATTGACGGGTATTCTGTTTGGCGTGGGCGGCGTTCTGGGCTTGCTGATGGGCGGTCTCGCGACGGGATTCGTGCTTGCCGTTTTCATGGCAAATGCAGGCGGCGCGTGGGATAACGCCAAAAAACACATCGAGGAAGGTAATTTCGGCGGGAAAGGTTCTGACAATCACAAGGCTACAGTGGTAGGCGATACCGTCGGAGACCCGTTTAAAGACACGTCGGGTCCCTCGCTCAACATCCTAATCAAACTGATGAGCATGGTTTCCATCGTGATGGCGGGACTGACAGTGGCGTTCAGTTTGCTGGGCTAAAAATATTCGTATTCGGTGGTGATATAAAATGCCGGCTGTTTGCCGTCAGACCATATAGCGCTGCTTAATCCGGGCATGTTATCTACTTTTTTTACGAGATTTCCGTTCAAATCGTAGATTTTTCGGGAATCTGTCATAAAACCGCTTTCCTTATTTTTGTAATAGGTAATGGAATAAAACAACAGTCCGTCATGGTAAAAATGTTCTGTGGCGCTGTAATCATTTTCGTCATCCACGTACAGTTTTTCCATGATTAATTCGTCCCGGTCGTTGTATTCGTATTTGATGAAATAATGGCTGATTTCGCCGTTGCCGTATTGGAAATATTCTTCCGACAGCACCAGTTTTCCGTTGTCGTAACTGTAAGTTACGGTTCTTGGATTGCCCTGCATTTCCGTACCGTTTTCCACGTTTTTCGTCTCCTCTTTAATTTTATTACCTTGACTGTCATAGGAAAAAACGGTTTCCGTTTCCAAAATATCATTGTAATATTTTGATATATTGGCTAATAATCCTTTGCTATCATAAGCATACAAATCATAATTCGAATATTCTTCCTGCGGACCATACAGAATTTTGTAAATTCTCCCTTCGGCGTCGTATTCGTAAACATTCCCCCACGAGTTGGGCGAAAGAATGACCCGTTTAAGTCGTGCATTTTTCGGATACAAAACATCCTGCGTCAGATACGTGGATTCATCCCACGAAGGGTCGAAATTCATCTCCTCCGACGCATCTTTGCAACTTGCCACCGTCAATAAAATCAGGCAAATAGCGCTTGAAATAAAACTTTTTGTCTTCATGTCTCTTGCATTTTTGGATTTAATAATTGGCAAAGATAAGCAAAATTTCTTTTCAACCAACTAACAAACAATTTTTTATTTTCAAAAGAAGTGCCGACGGGTAACGGTATGGAAACGGGAGAATTGCTTTGGTTTGCTGCGTTTTTTTTACTGTTTCAAATAACTCGTGACAAAGGTAATTTATTTTTGGAAATTTTCAAACAATCTTCCCCCGAATTTCTTCAAGATATTCCTTCATCGCAGCCGTATCTTTTTGTTCGATAATACTTTTCAGCAGCGTCAGTTTTTCCTGAACGCGGTCAATCTGCCGCGACATGCGGGGATTGAAAAGAATTTCGGTCAGCAGGTAATCGTCTTCCGAGAGCAGTCCACGGGCTATTTTGATATGCCTTTTGAAGGTTGTTCCCGGCGAATCCTGACGGATCATGGTACCGGCAAAAACGAGCGTCGAGATGAAGGGAATCCCCAGCGAATAAGCCACCACGCGGTCGTGTTCCTCAAACGTATATTCAAAAATATTCAGTTTCAACTTGCTATACAGGTCTTTAAAGAAAATCCTGCCGAGATGGTCGCCTTCGGAAATGATAATCGTATTTTCCGCCTGGAGATTCGCCAGATTGGCAAACGTCGGTCCGAACATCGGATGCGTTGAGACGTATGGCATACCGCTCTCATTATAAAACTCTTGCAAATTATTTTTCACCGATGCAATATCCGAAATGATACAGTTGCTTTTCAAATAAGGTATCACCGACTTAAACGCCTCGATGGTGTAATTCAGTGTTACACAATTAATTACCAAATCAGGATTGAAATCGCGAATATCTTCCGGCGATTGAAAGCGTAAAGCATTGTAAATAAAACGCATACGCTTGGGATTTTCTTCCAGCACCGCCACTTCGTGATCAAAACTCAACAAATCGCAGAAAAATGAACCCATCTT
>JAITMT010000074.1 GCA_031277235.1 Tannerella sp. | reverse complement strand
CCATGATTGATGTTTCATAGATTTGTCCCGTTAGGGACAATATATTGGTAGAAAATAGATTATCTCCTCAATCGGCGTGCCTTCAGGTACGCAATATGCTGAATCATTTTCCCATGTCGCGTACCTGACGGCACGCTTTTCCCGGAATTACCCTTTGTTCTGCCAATATTACATCCCTAACGGAATTTTAGGAGAATATACGGATATTCATTTAAGTTTTTTATTTCTCATCACTTTAAAAAGACAGGCTGCCCCGATAACGGAGGCAGCCTGTCTTTCAGCCTGAAAAAGCAAACTTACAGGAATACTTTTGTCGTTAAACCGTTCATTTTCACGATATACAAGCCTCTGGACAAGGTGAAAGTCCCGGAATCAACGACGTTTTGCTGTATGACTAACCGCCCGGTGATGCTGTAAACGGACAGCACGCCCGGAACGGACGCTTTCACATGCAGCACGCCTGCCGTTCCCCAAATGGCGTTTTCCGCTATTGCTTCGTTGGAAACTTCGGAGGATGTACTAAAGGTCATAATATTGCCTTCCACAATACCCAAAGCGGTTGTAGCGTAAGCATAGAAAAAATATTGCGTATTTGCCGTCAGCCCAGATAAACTGTAATTTGAGTCGGTACTCGAAATATCTGTCCACGAACTTCCAATGGCTAATTTTTGATACATAAATCCCTGGTTGATAATAGGTTCCAAGCCCGGTACAACCGACTTGTTCAGTGTTGCGGTTGTTGAAGATATATCTGTTGCTTCCAGGGTTGTTATGACAGGTAGAAGAGGATTTATCCATGTGGCATAAAGCGTTAAATCTCCCGGATTATCATAGACGGTTGCAGATGTGAATTGCTCGCCCAAGCCGCCGATTACCGTAAACCATCCATCAAAAATATAGCCACTTCGGATAGGAGTTGGCAGTGTTCCTACGGGTGAACCATAGGTTACGGTCTGCGTTGCCGGGCTTACCGTACCGCCTCTTGCATCGAATGTCAGCGTGTAAGTATTAACCGCCCATTTTGCATAGAGCGTTAAATCTTCCGAATAATTATATACCGTTGAAGAAGTGAATTCGGTACCGCCTCCATCAATTTCCGTAAACCAGCCTTCAAAAGTATAACCGCCGCGGAGTGCCACAGGCAAATTTCCTACGGCTGAACCGGAAGTTACGGTTCGTGTTGCCGGGTTTACACTACCGCCCTGTGCATCAAAGGTTATTGTGTAGGTACAGGCAGTATTGAATGTGATATGTTGAGAGCCGGGAGAATCATCGCCACAATCATTTACAGCCGCAACATAAATTTCATATTGCTTGCACTGTTGAAAATAAGTGGCATCATTGAGTCTAATACTGTTATTGAGAATATTGGAATAAGTCCACCAGCCTCCATTGTAGAAAAAATACAGTTTATAGGAGACTGCTCCCGGTACGCGATCCCAAGTTATGGTTGCACCACGGACTGTTGGATTTGAAGCAACTACATTTGTCGGCGCGTCAAGAATATTTAGCCCTCTGTCCGAGTAAAAAGCGATAATGTGTTTCATTTCCCTTAAACTGCGGGCGGCATCGGCTCGAACTGCACTTCCGGTAGGCTGTCCTTCAAAAGATATGGTGGGATTTGAAAAATACGGCACATTCAGGCAAGGGATGCCATCGGAATAGTTCTCTCCGCCCCAATAGGACATAACCGAGCCTTTCTTGACTGTATTTACTCCTCCCTGCGTAACGGACGTTGTTCCGTTCCAGGTCCAGCCGTATGAATAACCGAAAAGTCCGGTCGCCTTATTCGTAATTTGGGTAGCGCCGTGCCCCAAGCCCAGATTATGTCCGAGTTCGTGTACGGAAGCAGGATAGTCGCCTCCTACCTGTGTAACGTTCACTACCGAAAAAGCCCAGTTGTAATTACCGGTTGCGCCTGTAAGCAGGTATCCGATTCCCCCATAGTTCGGATCCGTAGTAACCAGTTGCACCAGGTCGGCATTATATTGCTTGCGTAAAGCGTGAACATTATCCATGTAACCGTCGTCTGCTCCTCCCAGATAATCAAGCGAAACACCCATATCTTTCGTTTCCGTGTAATCCACCTCTGCCGAATGCGCAAGAGACAGTGTAATACCGGTTTGGCTGTTACTCAGAGACAGATTTCCCAGGTTAATCATCGTGGATATGATATTCTCGATTCCGCCATGCTCGGAAGCGTACGACGAGTTTGCCGCCGCCGCAGTGTAAACGACCAGCACATCAATTGTTGCGGGGGAATTTACATTTGTGCCGGTGGGAGCGCACGAACTTCTCAGTTGCGGCATCCGATTATCCTCATCATGAGCGGCTTCCGTAACTTTTTCGGGAGTAATCATTGCATCAGTCCCGCAGTCAAGCCGTTTTATCCCGCTTTGGTCAATTTCAATCAAATAATTCTGTTTGGTGCCGGCGTCATACCGGCTGCCAAAACCCAGTCCGAGTTCGGGAATGGAAACGTTGACCAGCGATTTTCCTTCGGAACTTGTTGTGATGATGGCAAATCCCATCGGATAATCGGTCAGTTGAAGCGTAAGCGCCACGGTGCCGTTTACATCTGTTGTTATATTGCTGATTGTAGCGTTATAATCCTGATTATCAAATAGTTCTAATGATACAATATCACCTTTTCTTACGCTTGTCGCGCTTTGCAGAGCAGGATTGATGGTGAAAGGACGGGCGGATTTTGCCTCCTTACGGAACTCCTGCGGTACGGAACTTGTTGAATAGCGGAACAAGACCGCTTCCTCACTGTTCAGATTGTGAACAGTTTGTGCCGACAAAGAAAAACTGAATATGTTCAGTATTACTATCGTCAGCAGGTTTTTAACTTTTATAAATGGTTTGTACATAATATTATTATTTTAATAAAAAAAAAGAAATCAAGTTGTCTTTCCTGTTAAAAACAGTAGAAAAACACGCCAAAAGTAATAATTTATTGTAACAATACCAAAAAAATGGATTTTTTTTCAATCCGGTTTTCAAATATTCTTTTGTCCCTTTCTTCTCCCGTTAAGAAAACACAAAGAGCGCAAAGATTATCTTCTCTGCGCTCTTTGTCCTTTGAATTAAGAACTTTCAAGGTATTCCCCGTTCAACCCTTTTCCAAATTTCATTGACAGTACCAGCCCCATAAGTCACAAGAATCGTGTTGTCGTCCACAAACTTGACGGTTATTTTATTATCCTTGCCCGAAAAATCGTGATTGGTATAAAGTTGTTCCACATGTTCAACATATTCGGTAGGCGACAATATGGTATAAGTGCCGTAGCCAACGATTTTTGAACCCCGGGGTTGCACCAGCAGCAACGTCAACTGACCGTTCGCGTCCAGGATTTTATGCAAATCTCCCGCTTCCAGCCTGCCATATACATTATCTATACTGTCATACGGATTTATGTTATGGTAAGTTCGCCAAATACCCGTCAATGTGTTATTATTCAGTTGCATATTCTTGGACGTTCCGCAACCGGCAAACAATAAGGGTATTGCCAGAATGAATAAGATTGTTTTCTTCATAATTATCAACTTGAAAATTTTTACAAACTTCCGCCGTACATATAAATTTCGGCAAGGTTGGTGAACGGGTCGCGGTTACTGTTAACGAACACAATTTTCAGATAACGCCCCGTTACGGATTTATCCAAAGAATTGACTTCCATTTTGTTATCCGTGATAACCGTTTCACCGACTTTCGTCCATTCGCCATTGTCTGCGTCCGGAGAATTGCCGAGATACAATTCTACATTCTTGTTGTCCGTGTTATTGACGCGACGGTACAGGTCGAATTTAGAGGCATAGAGTTCTTTGCCGAAATCAATCATAACCCAGTGGGGAACAGGAGCATTACCGTTATCCCACTGCGAATGCCAGTATGAATTGACGTCTCCGTCAATGACGGTTGTCATGCCGCCGCCGTCGCTGGCAGTCTGGTCGGAGCAGGCAATTACGGTCCACAAACTGCGGTCATACAGGAACAGTCCTCCGGGGATAACATTTTCGGGACTTACCCAATCCACAAAAAACGTGTCAATAGACTGTCCTTCGGGAATAAATGCCGACCGGTATTCAAAAGTAGAGTTGGGGCTTGGGTCGGGACACAGCGTCTTCGTTTCGTTAGCCGCCGTATAAACCGTAGCCGTTGAACCGTCCGCTTTTTTATATTTCACTTCTACCCTGACTATTCCGTCTCCACCCGTGAGCCAGTTGATTTCGCCGCCATATTCCGTCAGTACCACTTCACGGATTCGACGGTTGGAAATCGTGGTCTCATACACGGCACCGTAGGTATTGCAAAAGGCAGTTTCCCACAACGATTTATTGCCGTACAAATCGGACGTCCTGAAGTCAAAAGTATAGGATTTTTCCGGCAAATTCGGAATGAAAATATCAAATGAATCAAGCCCTGCCGTAGGAGTTACGGGAATAATCATCGAATCGAGTTTGCTGTTCCAGTACACATCTACACTCTTGACATTGGGAGAGTTGTACAGGTAGAATCTGAATAAAGCCCTTTCCTTGCCTGCGATAAACATACTTGTATCTACCCTTGGCGCGTAAACGATTTCGCCGCCTTCGATATATTCCTCGTGAATTTTCATCATATCGCCGCACGAAAACACCAGCGACAGGGTGAAAATAAGAATAATATAATATTTTAATTTATTCATAATCAATATGCTGTTAAATTTCTTTATTTTTCTTCTTCACCGTAAATATCTACTTCGGCGGGGTGTGTATAGGTAGGACCTGTCCATGTGGAGAGAATCTGAACGCGGATGTAACGTAACGGTGCAACATCCAACGGAAACACAAACTCGAAACCTCCTTCCGCATAGGAGACGTCTTCGTCGGTATCCGTACCGCTCGGCAATCCCGAAGGTTTAATTTGGGCGCCGGCAATGATCGGTTCGCCCCATTCGTTCCAGTCGCCGGAAAGCGCCGGTTTCTCCGTTCTTCCATAAATTTTGAGGTCTTTGGGATTTCCCCAACTGTAATACGAATCATTGAAGAAGCGGTTGAAAAAGACCACGCGGCTTACTTTTCCCACAACTCCCATATCAATTGTAAAGGCAGCCGGCAGCGCATTGGCGGGCGAGTGTCCGAAAGTTTCCAGATTGTCGTCAATAATGTAGGAATCCAAACCTTCCCAATTCGTAAAATTGGCATCGTTTGCCAGTTTCATGATTGACATTCTCTTTTTGTCGAAACGTTCCTCAAACAGCGGCACGAGATTTTTCCTGACGGTATCTATCGCATTGCCGTAGTTGTCGCGCACGACAATGGCAAAATCTCTGGGAGTAGGGGTGTAACCTCTCAACGAGAAATTGGATTCGGGCAATTCGGAAGTCAATATGCGTATCAGTTGCATTTTACCTACTGAATCGGTTGTGAAAAACTCCAGATTGATGGGATACTTGTCTTCATTTTTCCAGCGGAACTGTGCGCCGCCGAAATCCTGAATAATGTCTATGGAGCGCGCAATGTTTGCCAGCGGAGATTCGAGCGGCGTAAATCTCACCGTTACGGGATCGGACATTACCTGCGCACGATTCACGGTATAAAACATGGCTTCGTGTTCTTTGGTATCATAAAATCCCTGAATGACAATTTTATTTTCATAAAAAGAACTGGTCTGTTCATATTTTTTCCCGTTGGAAAGCGTATAAACAGCCTTTACCGTGAGAAGATCCTCATTGTTCGGTATCTTATAGGATACTTCGACACCGCCGGGGATGGCTGCGGTTACAATTTCCGTAACCGGACCCGGTTTGCCAAGACTTTCGCTGATGGGAGTCAATTCCTTTTCGTAGCAACCGTAAAGGAAGAAAAGCGAAATAGCGATTACATAATATTTTACTTTCATATTTTTTTTAATTTGAAACATTAAACTTGATTTTACTAACAATTCTAAACTCTATTTTTCCAATAATTAAACATTAAACTCGATTTTACCAGCCCGGATTTTGCACCAGTTGCGGGTTATTCACAATATCATTTTCCGGAATCGGCGCAAAATAGTCTCTAACGGTGAAACGTTGCGTGTAAACCGTCGCTACCGTATAATATTCATTGACGTCGGTAGCGCTCACATTCCAGCCCTGTATCAGGCGGTTCTGTTCGCGCAAAGCCGTTTTCCAGCGATGGCTGTCCCAATAATAAATGCCCTCGCAGGCAAATTCTATGTTCCGTTCCCGCTGAATGATTTCGCGCATGCCCGCTTTGGTCGCCGGTTTGTTCGGATTGTTGGAATACTTTTGCCAACTTTCCGCAACGCCTTCCAGTCCGGCACGCTCGCGCACCCTGTCAATATATTCATAGACTTCGGCGTCGGGAGCCGCTTTTGCCTCGTTCAACGCTTCGGAACACCACAGCAACAAATCGGCAAAACGCATGTCGGGCCATGGATAACTGACCCACGCGACCGATTGCGGGTCGCGGTACATCGTTTCGAGACTGACCAGTTTCTTGGTAAAATAACCCGTAACATTGTATTCGCCCGGCTGGAATACCGATGAAAATTCGCCGAAACGCGCTCTCGGGAAAAGGCACTCTGCCGGGTCGTCGGGCGTATTGTTGTAATGATTTCCGTACCAGATGCCCCGGTCGAAGCCGAGCGTCGAATAGAATCGCGGCTCGCGGTCGAAATTCATTGCCGCCGTCTGTTCATTTTGCCTGACGTAATAGCGGTGTTCAAAATCGCCGGTTCTGATGTTGAAACGGTTGCTGTAATCATATTCCCTGTCTTCGTCAATCGGCACGCCGTTTTTGGAATAAAATCTGTCCACGTGGGCAAACGGCACGCTGAACCGGCTCGCCGCAGAAGCTGCGGTTCCCTGCTCCAGTCGCGCCATACTCTCGCTTTGTATGTTGCCCCAACTTGCCGGATACGAAGAATTGCCCCAAACGATTTCCACATTCCAGCGCTCGCTGACGCTTCCTCTCAAGGTCTGAATCTGCAAAATTTCTTCCGGCAATATTTTGGCGGTTACGTAATCCGAGGGCTGATACAGGCGGATACCGTTGGTGGTGCAAACGTCAATCGCCTGTTTACAAGCCTCAGCCGCTCTCTCCCAGCGTGTAGGATCATACGTCTGATTGAAGAACGGCTCGCCGTTGTGGTCGAGAAAACTGTTGTAGTCCGTATTGCCGTTAAACAGCGGACTTGCCCAGTAAATCAATACCTTAGCCCTCAAAAAGTAGGCTACGCTTTGCGTGAAACGTCCCAGTTCGGTCGTCGTATTCAGAATCGTAGCGGGAAGCGCATTGCTGGCGATCACCTCGTCTATCAATTGCAAAACGTAGGCAAAACCGTCGTCCACCTTTTCCCGATAAACGCGAACGCCCTGTGTAGAGGCATTAACCGGCATGTTTTCGCGCAACGGACAGATGGGACCGTAAAAACTCAGCAAATAAAAGTGCATATAGGCTTTGATGAGTTTTGCTTCGTTGAACATCCTGTTTTTCTGGAAGGTATTCAAGTCCCCAACATCCATCACATGCTCCATGAAGGTATTGCAATCGTTGATACCGCCGTAAAGCGTCCTGATCATATCTCCCTTACCGCCCCAGTAGTCAATTCTCGGGCTAACGGCATTGTCAAATCCGAGAGCGAACTGCATGCCGCCCTGGGTTTGTCCCTCTTTATTGAAACACATTTCCAGAGCGCCGAACACGCCCGGATTCTCGTTCCATCCTGCCGATTTGGGCATTCCCCAATAGCAGTTTACCAAAAACTGTTCGGTGGTGTAGCGGTCGGCAAAGGCATTGTCGAGCGTAGCCACATTATCCGGTACAACATCCAGATAATCACAACTGTACAAAAACAATCCCGCTACCGCAACCAGCCATATTTTATGTATATATTTCATAATTTATATTTTTTTAATTCTAAATTCATATTTCTTATTATTTGAAGATTTGAAAATTAAGTCCCTCCCCAGCCCTCCCCGAAGGGGAGAAATTCCCCTCCTTCGGAGGGGTTAGGGGAGGCTTTAAACTCCTCAAATTCCTACCGTAATTCCCACATTAATAACCCGTTGCAGCGGATATCCCAAACCTTCACCGCCCATTTCGGGATCCCACAGTTTAAAGCCGCTCCAGCAATACAGGTTCGTACCGCTCACATAGACGCGGAAATTGTTCAACAGCGTCTTTTTCAGGATATTTTCCGGCACCGTATAACCGATTTCCACCGTTTTCAGCCGCAGGAACGAAGCATCCTGCATAAACCAGGTACTTCCCTGTATATTATTATCTATCCAATAATTTGCCAGCCGGGGCCAGAAAGCATACGGATCTCGGTTCGTTTCCGACCAGTAACTGTCAGCAATTACTTGTAAAATAGCATTTTGACCTACCCATCCATCATTTCCGGTGCCTACATAAGAGCCGTCCATGAAAGGTGTAATGTTACCGTTACCTGTGAGATACGGCCAGAAAGATTTCCGGGCTTGTCCGGTAAAGAAGAATGAGAAGTCAAAGTCCTTGTAACCGGCTGAAAGTCCGAATCCGTAATTGATTTCGGGCTCCGTCGGGTAGCCGATGGGTACTCTGTCCAAATCCGAGATTCTACCGTCGCCGTTCACATCGCGGTATTTGATATCGCCAGCCTCATACACGCCAAATTGTGTGGGCGAATTGAATACTTCCATATCGTCAATGAACAGGCGCTCGGCAATCAATCCCCATGCCTGATTAACCGGTTTCCCTACCCTTGAAAGCCAGGGTGTATTCGTATAATCCGGCTCTTCCCATTCGAGGACTTTGGATTTGGTCAGCGTAAATGTTCCGCGCCCGATAAACCAAAGGTCTTTATTCACATTTTTTTCGTAATTGAGTTCCAAATCAATTCCCTGCCCTTGACCGACGCCCATATTTGCCTTTACGGCGGGGATGATACCCATCGTACTCGGAATAATACGGTTAATCAGAATGTTTTCGCGTCTTTCGCGATAGACTTCAAAATTTCCCGACAAACCGCCTTTGGTTTCAAACTCAAGTCCCAGATTGGTCTTGTAGGAAGTTTCCCAGCCGATTTCTTCATTGGGATAACGGCTAACGGAAATTCCCAGCGGATTGTAACTCATAAATTCACCCCAGTTTACCGCTCTTGACGCAGCCATATTGACTTGCGACAGATAATAGAAACGGTCATCGTTGCTTCCGATGGCGTCCGAGCCGACCAATCCGTACGTTCCTTTCAATTTGAACGTGGTGAATACATCTTTCAACGGTTCGAAGAAACCTTCGTTGGAAAGCATCCAGCCGGCTGCAACGGCAGGGAAAAAGCCCCAACGGTTTTTCTTGGCAAAACGTTCCGAGCCGTTGTATCCAAAGTCAAATTCGAGGAAATAGCGCGTATCGAAGTTGTAAGCCAAACGTCCCGCAAGTCCGATATTGCGGTTGGGCAGGGACAGTTGCAAACTTTGGGCAAACCCTACCTTTTCGTCACGCATCGTATAAACCAATAAAGCGCCTAACGAGTGTTTGTCGAATTGGCGGTTCCATTCCGCAGCCGCTTCCAGATAAAAAGATGAATTGACTACCGGATCGTATATTCCATAATCAATATATTCCGTTCCTCCGCCCGGATTCAATAACATCAGTCTGTATTCTTCCGTCAGCGGATTGAACGATGAAATATTATAAAAGAACGGAGCATAACCTCTTGCCACTGTAACTTCAGACTTTCTTTCCAAATTCACGGTGGCACGCGCTGTCAGACCTTCGGTGATCATGTTTAAATTTTGCTTCAATTCAAACTGGGACAATACCTGGGAACGGTTATAATCCTTGTAGCCTCTCAAACTTTGAGCATAAGGATTCAAATACCCGGCATTTCCATAATTTCCGAACAGGATGTGTTTGGCATAAGCATATTCTTCATCCGGTTCATAATACGGTTTGAACAGTACCGGATTGGTCTGCATTACTTTCCGGTACATATCTGCTCCGCTGTCATAAGGTCCGGTATAATTGTCGAATGTAATATTGGCGCGGGATATCAGTTCTGTCGTTTTGGTCAAATTAATATTGACGTTCATGCGTACATTATATTTAAGCAGGTTGATGTTGGAGTTGAAATTGTTCCGTTTATCTACCTTGATATTTCCGTTGTCTTTCGTAATATTTGCCGCCACATAATACCGGGCAATGGCGCCGCCGCCGCTCAAACTCACATTGGCGCGCTGATTGGAAATGGACGGATCGAACATCATACCGTACCAGTCGGTTGCCGGATACATGTCGGGATACATTCCGCGTTCGGTCATGATGATTTTTTCTTCGCTGTACAGCGCCAAACCGAGCGGGTCGCGCGTTTTTACCGCCTCGTTGTGCATGCGCATAAACGTAATGGGATCAGCGACTTCCACCATCTGTGTCGGACTCGAAAACGAGTTCTCGATACGGGCGCTGACGGCAACTTTTCCCTCGCGTCCTTCCTTGGTCGTTACCATAATTACGCCGTTTGCTCCGCGGGCGCCGTAAAGCGCTGTGGCGGAGGCGTCTTTCATCACGGAGAAACTCTGGATATCGTCCGTATTCAACCGCGCCAAATCTTCGGTTCCAAGTTCCATACCGTCAATCAAAATCAACGGGTCTTTTTTTGCGTCCGCACCGAAAGTCGTGATGCCCCGGATGAAGAAACTGGCATTGTCCGCTCCCGGCTCGCCGCTCAACTGATACGAAATCAATCCGGCTACACGTCCTGCAAATGCCGTCGTCAAGTTGGAGCTCGGCACGCGCAGTTCGGAAGGCTTTACGGTGGAAATGGAGGCGACGACGCTTTCCTTCTTCTGCTTGGAAAACGCCACTACTTCAACTTCTTCCAACATTTTTGCATTGGATTCCAGCGTAATGGTAATCTCTTTTTCACCGTTATACGCCACTGTTTTCGTTACCATTCCGAGAAACGAAGCCGTCAATCTGCATTGGGCGGGTACTTCCATTTCAAACATACCGTCGGGATCGGTTATGACGCCCGTCGTCGTTCCTTCAATCTGCACTGTCGCGCCGGCTATGGCTTCGCCGCCTTCGTCAATGACCTTTCCTTTCACTCTCACTTTCTGTTGCGTTACCCCTGCTTCGGGCAAGACTTTCTCCGGTTTTGCCTGCAGTTCAAAGATTCCGCAAAAGATGGAAATCAATAAAAAACAAAAAAACTGTTTTAACTTCATAATTATAGGATTAATAGTATAACAAAAAATTTGTAAAAACACAACCA
>JAITMT010000510.1 GCA_031277235.1 Tannerella sp. | reverse complement strand
GCGGTGATTTTCGGTGGACTGTTTGCGCTGGCTTTGCTTTTCCTGATTCGGGGAGAAGTTTCGATTATTGCGGTGGGTATCAGTTCGATCATGTTCGGAATCGCCATCAATTACCCGCTTCATTTCATCCAGCATTTCAATCATGTGAAGGACGTCAAAACGGTGATTAAAGACCTTCGCGAACCGCTCATAACCGGCAATATTACGACGGTCGCCGCCTTTATCAGCCTCATTTTTACCGGTTCCGATGCGATGATTGACTTGGGGCTTTTTGCCGCGTTGCTGCTGCTCGGAACGATTCTTTTTGTGCTGTTTTTTCTGCCGCATTTTTTGACAAATAAAACGAATGTTGAACGTAAGTCGTTCATTGACAAATATATCGAAAAACCTTTCGAGCAAAATAAGAAACTGCTATGGGCGGTCGTGGCGCTGACGGTATTTTTTGCTTTTTTCAGGGGTGATTCGCTTTTTGAAATGGACATGCAGAAAATCAACTACATGACCGATTCGCAAAAAAACGCTTTCCAAAAAATGATGGGCGTCCTGAATGATAATAAACACGTAATCTATTATATATCAGAAGGAAAAACCTTGGATGAAGCGCTGGAAATAAACGAAGCGGCGATGCCGGCGTTGGATATGCTGTTGAAGGCGGGAGACGTTTCCAAAATTGCAGGCGTCGGACGTTTTTTTCCGTCACAATCGCTTCAAAATCAGAAAGTAGCGAGATGGAATACGTTCTGGGAAACGCATCGCGACAGCGTTACGCGCTATTTGCGTGAGGCGGCGCAACAGTCGGGATTTCGCGATGGAGCGTTTGAGCGTTTTGAAACCATGATTGCCCGCCGTTACGAAACCGTTGATTTATCGTATTTTAACTCGATTAAAACTACTTTGGCACAGAATTATATCGTGGACGCAGACGATAATTACATGATAATAAATATTTTATATACGGACAGAGCAAAAGCCCAACTGTTGGAAGAAAAATTAAATTCATTGAATACCAATTCCTTATCCTTTGATTCCGGCTCCATAACGCGCAGAATGGTTGCTTCGCTGTCAAACAACTTCAACTATGTGCTGTACGTTTGCGGGTTTGTGGTTTTCGCGTTTCTGCTGCTCTCGTTTGGACGTATCGAATTGGTGTTGATTGCCTTTACTCCGCTGATATTGAGTTGGATATGGATTATCGGATTAATGAATATTTTCGACATCCGTTTCAACATTGTCAATATCATTCTGGCGACGTTTATTTTCGGTCAAGGCGATGATTATACGATATTTATGACCGAGGGAATGATGTACGAATACAAGTACGGACGCAAAATTCTGGCGTCGTACAAAAAAAGTATTTTGCTGTCGGCGCTCATCATGTTTATCGGCATGGGCATGTTGATTTTTGCGAAACATCCGGCGTTGCGTTCGCTCGGCGAAGTGACGGTGATCGGGATGCTTACGGTAATTGTAACGTCCTTTGTCATACCGACTTACCTGTTCAGATTGTTGACGGTCAAGAAAGGACGAAAACGGTTGATGCCCGTAACGTTCAAAAACCTGCTTTCACTGATTTATTCTTTCTTTATATTCCTGATAATGAGCTTTATTACTACGATATGCGGATATGTTTTATTCGCTTTCGGGCGAAAAACGGAGGACAAAAAAACGGCTTATCATCGCTTGCTGCATCGCGTGGCGAATTTTGTGATTTACCGCATTCCGCAAGTCAAAACGGTTTTTAAAAATATTTCGGGCGAAACGTTTGATAATCCGGGTGTTATTATTTGTAACCATCAGTCGCACATTGACTTGATGTGCGTAATGATGCTGACTCCCAAACTGATCATTCTGACGAACGATTGGGTTTGGAACTCGCCGTTTTACGGAAAACTCATCAAATACGCTGATTATTACCCTGTTTCAGACGGAATTGAAAAGGCGATTCCCCAATTGAAGGACGCGGTAGACCGCGGTTATTCGATTGTCGTTTTTCCGGAGGGAACGCGCTCGGAAGACTGTGCTATTCAGCGTTTTCACCGCGGCGCGTTCTATCTTGCCGAGACGTTGCAGTTAGATATTATTCCCGTTTTGATTCACGGGGTCGGGCACGTGCTGCCGAAAAATGAATTTATGTTGCGGAGAGGACGGATTGACATTCGCGTCTTGCCGCGTATTACGCCCGGCGACGCGCGTTTCAGGCAGGATTATTCCCATCGTTCCATAGACGTAAGACATTATTACATAATGGAATATGAAAAATTATGTCAAGAAACGGAAACGCCCGATTATTACGCGGATTTGGTCAAACACAACTATATTTACAAAGGCGCTGATATTGAGCGGGAAGTGAATGCAAATTTATGGAAAAACAAAAATTTCACCGCTGAAATTATAACACAAAATGCTGAAAACAAAAAAGTTATAAAAAACAGCGGCTATGGCGAATTTCCGCTATTGCTTTCATTGGTCAAAAAGAATCTGCAAATATCTGTTATTGAAGAAGATACTGACATAAAATCCCTTGCCGAAAATTGTGCTTCCGTGCCCGGGAATTTGAAATATGACGCGACTGCGCAACCCTAATCCTTTGTGTCGCCGGTGCTTTTCGGCGATGATTGCAACTGTACGTCCGTGAAAAAGGCTTTTTCCAAAACGTCCGCGTCGTGGGAGCAGATGAAAATTCCGGCATAGCAGGTTGCAGGCAGGTCTAACTCGATTTCTCCCGCCGAAATAGTTGAAAATCCGCTATTTGAGACTTTCATGGTTATTTTTCTACCGGTGCGCTCCAGCGTAAGATATTTACATCCAACACTTTTCGCAGTAACTTCCCGGGTTATTCCACCGGTGGTATCGCGATATTGCAGAGAAGTCAGCCCGTCGCCATGCAAAGCGACGTCGGCGTATTTCGATTCTCCCGTCAGTGATTCTCTGATGATTACCCCGATTTTTCGATGGGCGTTTACGCCTTCTCCGTCAAAAACGACCCTGGCTGAAATCGCGAAATCACCAGTCATCTGTTTCCAAGCCATGAAAAATTCGTCGCTGTTCATCCACATATTTGTCCCTCCGCCGGTGAGCGTATATACCTTTGAGTCAGGATTATACTCGAAAATTCCCTTCAGTTTGGGATTGCCGATATCCCCCGAATTTTTAAATAAACCGTTGCTATTTTGCTGATTCACAGCGCCTATCAATAACATTGACGCGGCAAGAACCAGGATTGTTTTCAAACTTTTTGACATTGCTTTCATTTTGTAAAAATCTTGCTGTTTTTTCGCGGCAAATGTAAATGTAATTTTTGAAATACGCAAGAGAATTTTCGAACTTTTCAGGATGTCCGTTTCAAAATGTTATCATTTTTCTGTTTCGTTAGGGGATAAAATATGGGTATAAATGTCATTGTATCACCTGTTTGTGTGTGTCGCAGTACAGTACGTCGAGTGTAATGCTTGGGCAGATTGGCTCCCGTAAAGAGCAGAGGGTAAAATAATGGATAATCCTTTTATAATTTCGAAAATTGATAAATTTTTATGGATTTTTGGGAACTCTAACAGGATTTGGAACCCTGTTAGAGTTGAACGTAACTCCCTCTTAATGGATTTGCAATTGTTCGCTCACGCCGATTTGCAATCGGGTGCATTGAATAAAAGGATAAAAGCAGCCACCGATTACAAATCGGCGAGGGCAAGAGCGCAGTATAAAAACCATAACACGTTTTTGGAAACGTGTTACGGTTATTCGTTACCTCCCGTCCCTCCACATTTTGAATAATTTTGGCGGCAAAGTCAATGTTTTTTTGTTTTTCTGTAAAAAAAGATGTATTTTTGGGGCATTAAATTGATTAAATTTACCAAATTATGAAGAAGGTTTTATTTTTATTATCAGTGGTTGCGCTCTTTACAACTTCCTGCGAGGGACCTCCGGGACGTGACGGTTTTGACGGAGAAGACGGACAGGATTTCGAGTTTTATGTGGAGAATTTCAGGGTAAGGTCTCAGGATTGGGAATTTGTAAATAGTGGAAGATATACTTCTCTATTTCAATACGTTGTAGATGTTGATGTGCAGGAAGAAGCATACGAGTTTGGCATTGTGCAGGTTTATTTGTTCCAAATCAATGCATCCAGCAACAGCGAAGTCCAAACGCCGCTTCCTTACTGGATACAGTACACTTCCGGAGATAATACCTGGCTGGAAGGCTTTAACTACGATTTCGACCAGGGCACGGTTGCTTTTTACGCGGAAGTTGCAAACGGAACGAGACCGGCTGATTCTAATTTTAGAGTAGTAGTTGCCCCCTGAAAATGATGTCGGAAAATTTTGAAATGGTAGCCAAGACGCTCTACGGGTTGGAGGACGTTTTGGCGGACGAATTGAGGGCAATCGGCGCGGAAGATGTGGAAAACGGTAAGCGAATGGTTTCGTTTACAGGCGATTTACGCATGTTATACAAGGCAAATTTTCACTGCCGCACGGCGTTGAGAATCCTGAAACCTGTTGTGCATTTTAAGGCATACAATGCTGATGATGTGTATGATGAAGTCAAAAAAGTGGAATGGGACAACTATTTTTCGCCCAGCGATACGTTTACGATTGATGCGGTGATTTTTTCCGAAAGTTTCAATCATTCCAAGTTCGTGGCGTACAAGACGAAAGACGCCATTGCCGACTATTTCAATGAGAAGTTGGGCAAACGACCTTCCGTAAGTATCAAAAACCCTGATTTTTACATCAATATCCATATTTCGCACAACGATTGTACTGTCTCGCTCGACAGCAGCGGCGAAAGCCTGCACCGTCGGGGCTACCGGCTGCATCAGGGCGAAGCGCCTATCAGCGAGGTGTTGGCGGCGGGAATGATTTTGCAAACGGGCTGGCGCGGCGAATCGAATTTCGTTGATCCGTTTTGTGGATCGGGCACGTTACTGATTGAGGCTGCGATGATTGCGCTGAACATTCCGCCGGGAATTTACCGTCCGCATTATGCGTTTGAGAAATGGAAAGACTTTGACGGTGAACTGTTTGACGAAGTCTGTAATGACGATTCGGGCGAGACGAATTTCGATTTCAAATGTTACGGTTCCGATATTTCGCCGAAAGCCATTGAAAAGGCGCAGGAAAACGTGAAAAATACCGGCTTGACCAAATATATTGAATTGAATGTCAAACCGTTTCAACAATTTTCCGAAACCGTTCAGCCCGGCATACTCGTTACGAATCCGCCCTACGGCGAGCGAATTTCGACGGACGATTTGATCGGTTTGTACGGCGTGATTGGCGAGCGTTTGAAGCATGTTTTTATGGGATATGACGCCTGGATTTTGAGTTATAAGGACGAATATTTTGAAAAAATCGGCTTGCGTCCCAAACATAAAATCAAGTTGATGAACGGCGAACTCGAATGTGAATATCGCTGCTACGAACTGTTTGAGGGCAAGAATCGGGAATATAAGATGGGGCGAACGGATGAACGGGTGAACGGGCGAAGGGAAGAAGGAGCGAAGGCACGAAGACACGAAAGCGCGAACGTAGGGGCGTACCTGCGTGGGCGCCCAAATTTTGAACGCTTTGATTCAAATTCCGAAGAAAAAGAATTGCGCCTGGAACGGAGCGAGCGACATAACCGCCTGGCTGCCAGACATCAAGGTCTCGAGGAAAAAGAGGAAAAAGCAAAGCGCAAATTATTAAGAGCCCAACAATTTGACGGGGAAAGAAAGCCTTTTGAGCGCTCTGACAGGGATAGAAAACCTTTTGAACGAAAATCTTTCGGACGTTCCGAAAGGGATAAGAAGCCTTATGAACGGTCGGAAAGGGATAGAAAACCTTTTGAGCGAAAATCTTTCGGACGTTCCGAAAGAGATAAAAAGCCTTATGAACGCTCGGAAAGAAAACCCTTCGAGCGGTCGGAAAGGGATAGAAAACCTTTTGAGCGCTTTGACCGGGATAGAAAATCTTTTGAAAAGTCAGATAGAAAACCTTATGAGCGGTCGGAAAGGAAACCCTTCGAGCGGTCGGAAAGGGATAGAAAACCTTTTGAGCGCTTTGACAGAGATCGAAAATCCTTTGAAAAGTCGGACAGGGACAGAAAACCTTTTGAACGGGGCAAAAAGCCTTCGGATGCTTCTTTTCGTCGCGATGACAAACGTTCAAAACCGCTGCGAAAAACAGGGGATTTCGCCCGTAAAGAGGAGTATGGAGCGAAAAAACGGTTCGATAAAAAGCCGTTTGAACGGGACCGGAACAACCCTAAAAAAACTGTAAAGAGAAGAAAATATGAAGATTAAGAGTTTATTCATTGCAGCCGCGTTGTCCGCGTGCGTTTTTGCAAATGCACAGCAAACAATACTTCGGAAACAACGCCCGAACCAAACTTTGCTGATGACCGACAACCGTATTTTTGCGGAAAAACAGACTTTGACGTTGCAGGATTTGATACCCGGCGGGAAAAATTATTTTCGCTTTGTTCCGCAAAGTATCAGGCAGTTACAATGGTGCGGCGACAGTTACATGTATGTGCGGAATGACAGCCTGATCTTGGCGAATCCTGCTAAAGACTCTGAAAATGTAGCCTTTACGTTGGCGCAGTTGAATGATACGCTGCAAAAATACGGACTTCCCGAAACCAACGGGTTGCCTGCGTTTTCTGTTCCCGACAAAAGGAAATCAGAAGTTCTGTTTAACAGTAATAATTACAGTGTTTTATATGATTTATCCACGCATAAGGCGCTGGCAAAATACGCTCTGGAAAAGGACGGCGAAAATTGGGAATACGACAAAGCCGCAGGCAATTATGCCTACACGAAGGAAAATAATGTCTTTATTCTGACAAAAAACGGTGAAATACAACAGGTTACAAATGAATCAGACAAGGGAATCGTTTCCGGTACAGCCGTACATCAGCACGAATTTGGCATTGAAAAAGGGCTTTTCTGGTCGCCCGGAGGCACGGCGCTCGCTTTTTACCGCATGGACGAAACGATGGTTACCGATTATCCGATAGTCAATGTAAATGAGCGAGTTGCGACTCTGCAACCGCTGAAATATCCGATGGCGGGGATGAAAAGCCACGAAGTAACGGTAGGCGTTTATAATCTGAAAGATAAATCAACCGTCTGGCTGCAAACGGGGTTGCCGAAAGAAAAATATCTGACCAACATCGCCTGGAGTCCGGACGGAAAATTCATCTATATCGCCGAGTTGAATCGTGGTCAGGATACCTGTAAATTAGTACGTTACAGTGCTGAAACAGGATTGAAGGACAGGGAACTTTTTACGGAAATCAACACAAAATACGTGGAACCGCAAACGCCGATTGTTTTCCTGCCCAACGACCCCGCGAAATTTATCTGGCAGAGCCTGCGGGACGGCTATAATCATTTGTATCTGTATAACACGGAGGGACAACTGATTACGCAACTGACAAAAGGACAATGGGTTGTGCAGGAATTTCTCGGATTTGACGAAAAAGGAAAAAATCTGTTTTACACTTCCACCGGCGAAAATAATCCACTTGAAATATATGCCTGGAAATCAGATATTAAGACCGGAAAAAAAGTTCGCCTCAACACAAAAACGGGCGTTCATCAAGTCGCCTTGAACGCAACCGCCACGTATTTGATTGACCAGACCTCGTCGCCGACCATTCCGCGCGATATTGACCTTGTCAGCGTGAAAGACGGCAAGGCGGTGAAATCGCTGCTGTCGGCAGAAAATCCGTATCAAGACTATCAAATTCCTGATATTAAGGTTGGTACAATAAAGGCGGCGGACGGAAAAACCGACCTTTATTACCGCCTCGTTACGCCGCCCGGCATGATTGCTTCCGAAAAACATCCCGTTATTATTTATGTTTACGGAGGTCCTCATGCTCAGATGATTACAGGCGGATGGCTGAACGGCGTCGGCGGCTGGGATTTGTATATGGCGAGCCGGGGATACGTGATGTTTACGCTCGATAATCGCGGCTCGGCAAACAGAGGCTTTGATTTTGAGAGCGTTATACATCGGCAACTTGGCGAAACGGAAATGGCTGATCAGATGAAAGGCGTTGAATATCTGCAATCTCTGCCGTTTGTGGATACGGAGCGTATTGGCGTTCACGGCTGGAGTTACGGCGGTTTTATGACGACGAACCTGATGCTCACCCATCCCGACGTGTTCAAAGTGGGCGTTGCAGGCGGTCCCGTGATTGACTGGAAACGCTATGAAATCATGTACGGCGAGCGTTACATGGATCATCCGGCTGAAAATCCCGAAGGTTACGACAAATCCAATCTTTTAAACAAGGCTAAAAACTTGAAAGGAAGGCTTTTACTGATTCACGGCAGCGTTGATCCGGTTGTCGTATGGCAGCACAGTTTGCTGTTTCTGAACAAATGTATCGAAGAAGGCGTACAGCCCGATTATTTCGTGTATCCATCTCATCCCCACAATGTTATCGGCAAAGACCGTCCGCATTTGTATGAGAAGATTACGCGGTATTTTGAGGAATATTTGTAAAAAAATGGGAGGCAGATGAAATATCGGAATATGCGCGAAGCGCAGGTTATAAACGAAGTGGCACAGGATTTTTTTGATAGGTTCGACTGTACGGAAATTATCAAAAATATCGACTTTACGGTTAAACTGAAACGGCAGTACGGCATGATTTTTCATGACGAATATCTGCTGTGGGCGGAAGCAAAAAATGGCTCACACGACCTCTACGCGATGTTTGCACAACTTGTTTTGACCATTGGGAAACAAAAACTTTTCCATACCAGAAACGATATTTTACCGCCCGCATTTCTTGGCGCATTCGATGCGGAAAAAATTGCTTTTGTGCCGTTTTACGAAATTCAGCATATTTTTTACCAGAATGATTTCAACTGGAATGTAACTTCCTCTGAAACAGTGACAAAGGAGTTTCGACAAATTTACGAACAGGTAAAAAACTTTATCGAAGATACGGCGCCTTGGGAAACGTATATCTTTGATTTCGAGAAAGATGAAAAAGATTTGCGGAGATTTGTCAAGGATAATTTTGTTGTCGGGAAAAATAAAACTGCGAAAATCAAAATTGATAAAAACAATTTTATAACGATTTTTGATAAATGGCTTAAAACTGTACAGCCTGCCATTCAGTTTAATTGGGATGCAGGTAAAAGACACAATATTTTAACCGCCGATTTTTACCTTGCAGATTTATTGTCTGATGAGCAAAATATAACGCTTTTAGACAAGATTGATATAGTTTTACGAGCCACTCGCTACGAGATGAATCGGCATAAAGATGAATTTGGGGCTTTCGCTTCGAGCAGCGTTGTGTTTAACGATCATCAAAAAGCACACAATCAGTTTTGGGCAAAATATGAGCGACCTCCAAAAGAAGAATATTGGGATTTCATTATTGAGCGACGTCCTTTGCTTGTGCCTCAGGATATTCGCGAAGTACAGGGCAGTTTTTTCACCCCACCGCAATGGGTGGAACTTTCCCAGCAATATCTCGTTGATATTTTGGGCGAGGATTGGCAAGACGACTATTTTGTTTGGGACTGTTGTGCAGGTACCGGGAATTTACTTGCAGGATTGGTCAATAAAGATCGAATTTACGCATCTACGCTTGACGAACGTGATGTAAAGGTGATGTTTGAACGCATCGAACGCGGAGCAAATCTTTGGAAACAGCAGGTTTTTCAGTTTGATTTCTTAAATGACGATTTTTTGCCGGAATCAAAAGGCGGAAAACTGCCTGATGAACTTTACAACATTATTTCAGATGAAAAGAAAAGAAGAAAATTGCTTGTATATATAAATCCCCCATACGGTGAGGCTGCTAACACTAAAGCGATTTTTGGAACGGGACGTATTAAAGACAAAATAGCAACAGAACATAAAACAAAAGGTAGATTTAAAACAATGATTGGCGCCGCTACAAACGATATTGCCTCTCATTTTCTGGCGCGAATTTATTATGATATTCCTTCATGCAAACTGGCTTTGTTCTCTAAAGTAAAGTTTATTTGCGCTCAAAATTATATCAAATTTCGACAATTTTTCAAGGCTGATTTTATGAGAGGTTTTGCTGTGAAGTCCGATTCTTTTGATAATGTTGACGGGCATTTCCCTATAAGTTTTACAGTCTGGGATTTAGAGGGAACAAAATTTCCTGAATTTGTAGAAACAGATGTTCCCGAAGAAAATACGAAAAAGAAGTTTTATGATGGATTACATAAATCTATCAATCAATGGATAAAACATTTTTCGGCAGGACAAGACAATACAATAGGCTATCTAATTGTTGACGCACCTGATTTTCAGAAAATCCACCAACCTTTTATGACATTAAAAAAAACATCAAGACACGCCTATTTTTTCTGTTTTGATGTTAATAATTTAATTGAAGGTTGTATTTACTTCGCTGTAAGACTCTGTATTAAAGCTACTTGGCTAAATGACCGCGACCAATTTTATTATCCCAATGACAGTTGGAAAAACGATATCGAGTTCCAAAATGACTGCCTGGCTTTTACTTTGTTTCATGGTCAAAACAGGATTTCGGTTAAAGATGGAGTGAATCACTGGATTCCATTTGTCGAAAAAGAAATAAAGGCAAATTACAAGTTTGAAAGTCATACGATAACAAACTTTATTACAGGCGAAAGAAAGCGAAACGGCTATACCCACTTGTTTGCACAACTTGAAGAAGAAAACAGCCTAAAACGTGAATTTTCCAAAGAAGCCAAAGATGTTTTTGAAGCAGGAAAAGCAATTTGGATATATTATCATAGACAACCGAATGTCAATGTAAATGCTTCATTCTATGATATTAAGGAATTTTTCAAAGGTAGAAATGAGAAAGGCAATGTAAATTCCAAAGCGGAAAATCAGGATTTTGACCTGTTAGAAAAAGAACTTACGGCAAAACTTAAAATTTTATCCAGAAAAATCGAGCCGAAAGTTTATGAATACGGATTTTTATTGGCATGAATAAATAATAAAATACAACATAAAACAATGAATATCTTAATATTAGGAAGCGGGGGGAGGGAACATGCATTGGCTTGGAAAATCGCTCAAAGTCCGAAGACGGAGCGGCTTTTCATTGCGCCCGGAAATGCGGGAACGATGAAGGTCGGGACAAATATTGATATAAACGTCAATGATTTTGAGCGGATTAGGGAATTTGTCCTGGAAAATGCCATTGATATGGTGGTGGTGGGTCCCGAAGATCCGCTGGTGAACGGCGTCTATGATTTTTTCCAACAGAACCCTTTACTATCAGGTATTTCCGTGATAGGTCCGAGCAAAAACGGCGCGCAACTCGAAGGCAGCAAGGACTTTGCCAAAGCGTTCATGATGCGCCACAATATTCCTACCGCCCGTTACAAAAGTTTCACAATAAGCGAGTTAGAAGAAGGTTACGCCTTTTTGGAGACCTTGCAGCCGCCCTATGTATTGAAGGCGGACGGACTGGCGGCGGGCAAGGGCGTTTTGATTATTGATTCTCTGGACGAAGCGAAGCGCGAACTCGCCGAGATGCTGAACGGAATGTTTGGGAAGTCAAGTCAAACCGTTGTCATTGAGGAATTTATGGATGGAATCGAATGTTCGGTATTCGTTTTGACGGACGGGAGAAATTACAAAATTCTGCCCGTCGCAAAGGATTACAAGCGGATTGGAGAAGGAAATACCGGCTTGAATACGGGCGGAATGGGTGCTGTTTCACCCGTACCGTTTGCAGATGAGGCGTTTATGACGAAAGTTGAAGAACGGATTATCCAGCCGACCATAAATGGATTAATCAAGGAAAATATTGATTACAAGGGATTTATCTTTTTGGGATTGATTAACGTCGGTGGAGAGCCGAAAGTCATCGAATACAACTGTCGTATGGGAGACCCTGAGACAGAGGCTGTTATGCTTCGTATTCAAAATGATTTGATGGATTTGCTCGAAGCCGTGGCGAACGGTAATTTAGCCGAAAAAACGTTGCAGGAAGACCCGCGCGCGGTGGTTAGCGTGATGCTGGTCAGCGGCGGCTATCCCGAAGCCTACGAAAAGGGAAAAAAAATTACGGGCTGGGAAAATGTTCCGAAGGAATGTATTGTTTTTCACGCGGGTACAATGTTAAAAGACGGAGAAATCCTCACAAACGGCGGTCGAATAATAGCCGTAAGTTCTTACGGTACAGACAGAAGCGACGCCTTGAAACGCTCGTTTGAAGGAGCGCAGGCGATACGGTTTGAGAAAAAATATTTCCGGCGGGATATCGGGTTTGATTTAGGATGAAGTTACAGCGTTAAATGTCTCATTATTACTACAGAACGGAGAATCAGAGAAGATCGTTACCGGAACTTCCGGCAATGATTCTGGTGTTTGCCGTAAGTCTGGTTTGTTGGGGCGCGGGTTATTTTTATTCGACAGGCTTTCCGATGCACGCCGTTGAAAATCAGGATACGCTGTGGTATTTTATCGGTAAAATATTTATAAACAAGGAAATAGGATATATTGTCGGATTTCTGACCCTTTTGATATCCGGCTTTGCCGTGCAGAGAATCAGCGACACGGAAATGCTGGCGAAAGAACGGACACGCCTGCCGTTTATGCTTTTCTTGCTGTTTTTCAGCGTCAATACGTTCCTGTTGCCGGTGAGCGAGGCTACGATTATCATCATCTGCCTGGTTGTTTATTTTTTTGAACTGTTCCGGGCATATCAAGCGCCCGAAGCCGGCGTCAGTTTTTTCGGCTCCGGTTTGGCGTTGGGCATGGCGAGTCTGTTCGCGCCGCAAATGCTGTTTTTCCTTCCTCTGATGTGGGTTGGCATGTATAAATTTCGGGCGCTGGAATGGAAAACTTTTTGGGCTTCGCTCGTTGCCGTGCTGATGATATATTGGATTTTGCTTGCCTGGTGTGTCTGGACGAATGATTTTTCGCTTTTTGCCGGATTATGGAACGGACTGATTCACATCCGGTTTTCTACGGTTGAGGCTCTTTTTCAATACGATAAGTTGCCGATGTGGAGCGTGGTAATTCTATCAATTATTTCGCTGATACACAACAGAATGCACTCTTTCAACACAAGCAATCGCACCCGAATGATACTGTCGTTTTTGACGGACAATATCATTTTGACTGTTGCGCTGATTTTTCTGTATAATGATAACGCTGTAATTCAGGCGATTCTCTATGTGCCGGCAGCCATTTTGATTGCCCGCTTTTTAAGAAGCACCGGATACCGGATGGCGATTTTCCTGTTTTTTGTTATGTCTCTGCTGTTGTTGTTTTCATTCATAATCAGCACAGTATGGAATTTTTGATAGAATACGGATATATCGGAGTTTTCGTAGCGTCCTTTCTGGCGGCGACGGTGTTGCCTTTCAGTTCGGAAGTCGTTTTGACCGGCGTGTTGCTGAGCGGAGCGTCCTATTGGCAATGTATTATTGCTGCTACGCTGGGCAATTTTCTTGGCGGAATGTCGTGTTACTGGATTGGCTGGGTGGGAAAAATCGAATGGATAAAAAAATATTTACGCCTGAATATAAGCAAGTTGGAACGTGTGCAAAACTGGATTGCCAACAAAGGTTCGTGGATGGGTTTTTTTGTCTTTCTGCCGGGCGTCGGCGATTTCATAGCCGTGGCGCTGGGTTTTCTGAAAGCCAACTGGAAAATCGTAGCCTTCTCCATGCTGCTCGGCAAATTTATCCGCTACATCGTCTGGATGGAACTGGTTTATAAAGTGCAGAATATGACGGGGTTTAATTGACAATTGATAATTGACAATTGACAATTATTCACTGGACTCTACACACTAAACCGTCGCTCCGCGTCCCTCCTCCGAAGAAACAGGGCGGTCAAGTTCTAAAATAAATTGGGAATTACTTGGCGCATCCCGTTAGGAATGCATCGCTCGGTAGAAAGGTCATTAACCTACAGGATGCATTATCTCCCCTCCGGTCGATGAACGTTGTTTCCGTAGGGAATGCAACCAACAACGAAAAATATTTTCTACCGAGCGGTAATCCCTGACGGGATTAGACTCAACAGCCCTACATCCGAAGAGGGAAATTTTATCATCCTCATTGTCAATTATTCACTGCACTCTACACACTAAAAGAAACCACCCCGTCGCTTCGCGCCACCCCTCCGAAGAGGGGAATTTTTTCACCTCCATTGTCAATTGTCAATTGATTTCAAACTCTTCCGAGTGAAAATTGCTGTAATACCGTCCGCTTTCGGCTGTGAATTTGAGCAGGATAAAATCGCCGCCGTCTACGCCGCCTT
>JAITMT010000061.1 GCA_031277235.1 Tannerella sp. | reverse complement strand
ATCATCTCAAGGAAATGGGAAAAGAGTGCGGTATTGCCAAACGGATGTCTTCACATCTGGCAAGACATACCTTTGCAACGCTGGCGTTGACGCAGGGCGTATCCATCGAAAGCGTCAGTAAAATGCTGGGGCACAGCAATATCAAGACCACGCAGATATATTCCAAAGTGACGGAAAACAAAATCGGCAACGAAATGAATGCCCTTGCCGGAAACGTCAGGATGCGGGATACAAAATTGCAGATTGTTGCAGGTCAGGCGGAAACGGACATTGACGGCATCATTCAATCCCTGAAAATTCCAGCCGGAAAGGTAGCGGATGCGATTTGGAAAAATCTCGTTGCAAAAGTCTGGAATAAAATGCTATCCATTGACAAACAGGTATTTGCGTCCGAAATAATGGAGAAGGAAGACAAGCCGGGAACCCTGCGCGATTTTTACGTGTCGCTGATGGATTATTTCCTGGATACCGTAAACGGAAACAGGGTCATACCGGAAAAGGGAGATATGAATATGGAAACAGAATTTACAGTAAACTTTTAAAATACAGTCAATTATGGAACGCGGAAACATTAAAATCAACATCGAAGAAGGCAAAACGCCTGTAGTGGAAGCCACACTGACAAATAACGGTTTATGGCTGACCGTCAATGAGATGGCACGCCTGCTTGGCTGTTTTGTACAAACGGTTAATGCTCATTTACGCAGCATATTCAGGGAACATTTGCTTTGGGAAACAGAGTGCTCCGTTTGCCACAGGTATATTGCTAAAGGCATTGAAAAACAGACGGTTTTCTACAATCTGGAAGTGTTAATCTCCGTCAGTTACAGGATTGCAACGTTTGAAGCAGGGATTTTCAGGCAGTTTGTCCATTCGGCTTTACGCGAAAATCTGAAGAAAAAGAAAACTTCCGGTGCAAAAATTGTGTGGAAATATCTGCCCGTGCAAAGCCGGTACTGGCTGAATTAAAACACTGTTTGTCAATCCAATGGAAGCCCGATTTTGTCGGGCTTTTTATTTTACCTTCTCATCTTTAGCGAAAGCAAGAGTTAAGCCCTCAAGTAATTCATATCCAAAGGATAAGCCTCCATCCGGGAGTCCTCGAAAGGGACAAACAACCCCGAAATCCCATCTTTTGTCAAATCCGGATTCAAATAAATTTCTTCATCTTCCGGACGGAGAATCACCGGCATCCGTCCCGGATTTTTACCGCCGTTATGAATCCGTCCGCATAACCGGTTTGCCTTGCAGGTAAGCACTGAAAAAGTCCTTAAATATTCACCGGTCTCTGGATTTTGCCATTCATCGTATATTCCCGCCAAAGAAAAAATTTCTGTTTCCGGTAAGAAAATCCTATATGGAATTGCTTCATTTTCTTCATGATGATACTCGTAAAATCCGGTACTCGGTATCAAACAACGCCTTTTTTTAATCGCTTCCCGAAAAGATGTTGTCGAAAAAACATTTTCAGTACGAGCGTTGGCTGTCCTATTACGAATACTTTTAGAAGTTTTTACATCCCGTACCCAAAACGGAATCAACCCCCATTTAGCAATCTCAACATCCTGATTTTGAGTAATAATGTACGAATCGTCATGCAAAAAAGCCTTCAATACTTTCGACTTTTCTCCCAAGTCTAAGATATCCCCTCCCTTTTGGGAAGGGGCAGGGGGAGAGGTGAATAAATCCCCCATCCCGCTATCGCGCTTTCTCTCCCCTTTTGGGTGGGCAGGGGGGGGCTTGAGTCCCAATGCTTAGGCACCTGTTCCTCCTGCTCCCGCAGTATCTCCTCCGCCATTTCGATAACCGACATTTGCCGCCCGTACCTTTTCGCAAGCGCCTTTGCCTTAACCATTTGAGAATTAAAAAAACACATACATATTATAATCTATTATAGATTAATCACTTAAATTATGTGTTCGAAATTCGTCCCATTCAACACCCCTGGCAGTCTCAAAGCACTCCTTTGCCTTTTCTTCATTTTTAAGAAATTGATAAGCTTCTCCCAGTTCCCAATAATCATCGGAAGTCAAATCTGCTTTCAACTCAATGGCTTTTTCAAAACAATCAACACTTTTTTGATAGTCTTGTTTTGAATAATATGCGCTTCCTGCATTTCTATACGCCTCGGTATAGTTTTCATCCAATTCGATGGCTTTATTAAAACATTCAATAGCCTTATCATAGTTTTCCTTAACGTCATAAACACTTCCTAAATAATTATATGCTTCTTCATCATTTGGCTTTAATTCAATCACCTTTTCAAAACATTTAATTGCATCGTCATCATCTCCTCTATCTTTATATGTAATACCCATATAATAGTAAGCTTCTGAAAAAAGTGAATCTATTTTAATAGCCTTCTTGTAATATTCAATAGCCTTTTTCATATAAATTTCACCATCACTGTTGCTGCCATATTCCATTCCCATATCATGATTTACAATTCCAATATTGCAATATGCCTCCGCCCAATCGGGATTTAATTCAATGGCGTATTCCATATACTTGATAGCATTTTTATAATCACTCTTTTGATTGTATATCATTCCCATTTCATTATATGGCTCTGCATAATTCGGCTTTAAATCAATTGCCTTTTTATAATATTCCATAGCACGATTAAAATCAGCATGTTCACCCAGGGTAATTCCTATTTTATAATACTCTCTCGCCATTTTAGATTTTGAATAAAAATAAGAACCCAACCCCCCGACAATCAATCCGATAACAAGACCGATAACAATAAAACCAAATTTTTTTCCTTTTTCCATATCTGTAAATATCTAAAAATTAATAATATACATAACTTTGAACCCTAAACTAAACAATTAAACAACTGAACAACTAAACTTTTATCCGAATAACCTCGTCAATGTTAGTCGTAAACCGTCCGCTCCGCAGTTCCTGTTTCATCTGCCATCTTCCTGTTCCGGTCTCTACAGCCAGTTGCAAATGACTTCTGTTAAACCCTCCGTTCAGCGAATCGATAACCGGCATGAGCGCTCCGAATTTATCGCGGGGATATTCATCAAAAAAATTGCGCTGTACGGCTGTTTCCGGCATGATATCTTCCAGAATTACGCCTGCCTTTTTATACATGTAACCGGGACGGTAAATGGCGTCCAGCGCCCTTAATGCGTAGCCGGTCAGTTCATTCGTGATATTGCTTGCAACAGGCAAACGTATTATTTTGCCGTTTGTATATTGTTTTGCGCTTTCATTGAAAACGTTTGTATGGATAAACACAAACACCGCCCCTGCACATGATTTTTGTTTCCTTAATTTCCGTGCGCAGGATGCCGCAAAACCGGATACCGCTTCGCGCAAATCTTCCCTGCTGTCCGTCGTTTCACCAAACGAGCGGGACGTACAGATGGACTTCCGGGGCACATCCATATTTTCCGGGTCAATGGCAGGCTCACCGTTCAGTTCCAGCCATATCCGTTCTCCCTGAACGGTCAATTGACCGCGAACCCATGCTCCCGGAGCTTTTGCCAGATCAAGCGCTGTTTTGATATTGCGCGCTTCCAGTTTTTTGGCATACTGGCGACCGATACCCCAGACGTCTCCAACCGCGAAACCGGCAAGCGCCTTCAACCGTTTCTCATCGGTATCCATTACACAGCAACTCTTATACCCCTTAAACTTCTTGGCATACTTGCCGGCAATCTTTGCCAAGGTACGGGTAGGAGCAATCCCAAGGGAAACAGGAACCAGTCGCGAAATTTTCCTTACAATCCCTTCTCCATATTCCTTAAGTCCAAAATGTTCGTATCCCGAAAAATCCAGAAAAGCCTCGTCTATCGAGTAAACCATCACATTATCAATAAATTCTTCCAGCGCCGTCATCACGCGGTGCGACATGTCGGTATAAAGTTCATAATTGGAAGAAAACACGGCGACACCGTTCCTGCGGCAAAAACCGGCATATTTATAAAATGGCTCTCCCATTTTGATACCCAATAACTTGGCTTCGTCGGAGCGGGCAATTATGCACCCGTCGTTCAATGACAGAACAATAATTGCCTTTCCTGCAAGCCGCGGTTGAAATCGCCGCTCGCAGGAGGCATAAAAATTATTGCAATCTATCAAACCGAACATCTCCAAATATATTAAACTCCTATTAACAATTATCTACGCATGTAAATGGATGCGATAACCACCCCCCAAATCCGGAAGTCGCTATCCTCCCTGACTTCCATATCGGGAAAACTGTCATTGGCAGCCACAAGCCAAATTTTTCCGTCCCTGTCTTTCCTGACGTCCTTTACCGTAAACTCGCCATCCACGCTGACTACGACTTCATCGCAGTCTCTGGGTTCCAGACAACTGTCAATAATGATCAAATCACCGTCCCGGTACCGTTTGTTTATCAGCGAAGTTCCATCTACCCTGCCGATAAACGTGTAAGCCCTGTTTTTGATAATCAACTTATTCAAATCAATCGGCTCGCCCCGATAATCTTCCAGTACGTTTTTAAACCCTGCCCGGATATTACCGATATAGGGAATTTCAATGATTTCCCGATTATCATCGAGACTGAATATCTGTATTGTCTGTTTCGCAAATTCCATAGCGCTGCAAAAGTAATAAAAAACAACCAGACTCCCATATCCGGACTCGAAAAACAGGAAATTTTTTATGAACAGAATTACTGTCCGATAAATTAAAGCGTTGTCCGTCATTAAGTTTGAATACGGTTATATCGAAATTTTTCCATGTCCGTTGCGCCGGAACACCCATTGCCCTTTCCGCTGCGTATCCTGCACCCTGCCCTGCCCTGTCCCGCTTCGCTCCGGACTTGACAGGGTGCGGAACCTTGCTCCAAGCGGCAAAAAGTGTTCCGGCACGAACCGGCAAGAGTGCGGAAAAGCCGCTAACGCTTTGTTCTCCGCACACTTGCAACGTTTGCCGTACCGGACGGCAAGTTATAAATTCCATTTCCGGATTTCATGTAAAAACCAATGCTGCAACATTTTACAGGAGAGGAAAAAAATGTTTGCCGCACCGGACGGCAAATTCCCCATTTCTTATTGAATTGAATACAAAATCCGTTTCACATTTCATTTTCAATTTTCTCTTTTTATTTTTTTCGCTGTTTCCTTTCATTCCACATTCCCTTTACTGCATCATGCCGTCGCATTTTACCGGTCGTTTTTTGTGTTTGAGGGCAAAGGTATTTCCGGGGTCTTTCCGGTCTGTCAAGGTCAAGCCGCAAGCGGTTTTTCAAAAAATCTCCACACTTCGCAGGCTCAGGTAGTATTTTAGACCCGGAATCCGCACCGGAAGAAAAATGATATATAAACGGTTGAAAAACAATCATTTATTCTGTTACCCCTTATAATTCTTCACGTTTGCAAAAACAAGTATTAAAAACGGTTAAAATCAATCCATTGAAACCGTTGTAATTACATAATGCGGATTCCGGGTTGAAAAAACCTTGACAGCCCCGACCCCTACACTGTAAAGCCCTCAAAACAAAAAAACGACCGATGCGGCGGATGACGCAGAAATAAAAAAAATGTCATGAATATGGTAAGCAGTGAAAAGAAAAAAATAAAACAAAAAAACTCCCTCCGCTCTGGAATCAACATAAATATTTGGCTGATACTGGCAGGTTTGGGAGCAGTTGCAGGGCTTATACATGGCTCTGGCGGAGCAGTTCGGGCAGCAGTGGGGATTTTTCTCACCTGCAAACTTTTGAAGCTGACATGGCGGATTTCGGGCTTGGTTCTGTCCCTTGCCGTTTCCGCTGTTCCGGCAGTGATTTTAACTTTAATTATCCTATTTATAATCTTTTAATACAAAACAATTATGGCAACAGTACATTTATTGGGCGCAAATGCCAATGATGACACGGACAGGCAGGCGGCAGCCAAAAATCAAATTATCCAAATGAACGGATACGGCAACGACAGGTTTGTCGTGCATGACATTGTACAGACACGGTGGGGAAAATCCTACGGGTTAATCAATTTGCAGACAAGGCGTTTCGGGCAATGCGACCTGATCCGTCCCCTTTCGCAAAAATTCGGGATTGGCTACTATTACGATGATGAAAACCCCGAATTTATGGACGGTATGGAGGTGGCAATCCTTCACGCTGAAGCGGAGCAGCATCAAAAGGCGGAACAGGAGGCAAAACGGCAGGAACAGGAACACACCCGGCAGTTGGAAGCCGTTGGCAGGGAACGGTTGCAAAGCCTTGTCCCGGCAGACGCAAAAGCGGTAATCATTGCGGAACTGCATGAAGACGACAGCGACATGATGACCGATTACGTCGGGTATCACAGGCTAAGGAGAGTTATTTTGGGCTTTTCCCCGCATACCAAAGACCTTTTTTCGGAAATGCGCAGACATGCCGCCCGTTTTTCGGAGACGGCGCATCTGGCGGAAGAAAACAAAGAGTACGAACACCGTGAAAAATACGCGGGCGGAGCAGGTTATTACCTGGGAGAAAGCAAGTACGGCGGGTGGATAGTGACGAAGGAAAAGTATTTCAAAGACCGTGAAGCCATCATCAACGCCTTTGCCCTCATTGCAGGGGAGGAAGACAATATCCGCGTAGAGGCGCCGGCAGCGGCAAACGCCGTTCCCGCAGCCGTAACAGGCAACTTTTCGATTGTGGACTATTCGGAAAGGGCGATAGCGGTATTCGGCGATACGCGGACGGTGAAAGAAGAACTGAAAGCGTCGGGCGGACGGTACAATCCGAATCTGACGCACGGAGGAGAGAAAAAGGCGGGCTGGATTTTTCCGAAAACGAAGGAACAGGCAGTAAGAAATTTATTAACGGTCAAATAAATACATGAAATTATGAATACGAAGACAAATTCAACCGGTCAAAACGGAAGTTCCGTGTATGGAAAGAAAACGGAACAGTACACGGTCATCCGTTTCAAACGCCACAGGGACAGCATACAGTACCAATACACGTACCGGCACAGGGACGGCGTACAGTATTCAACAATCGCTCCGACTTTGGAGGAGTGCCGGGCGAAGCGGGACAAATGGATACGGGAGGAGAACGGAAAACGGCTATTTCCAGGCATCCTGCAAAAGATGGAGCAGGGCAAGCGGCTGACCAAAAGCGAAATGGCGTATCAAATCGGACACGTAGAACCTTTGCACACGGTTACAATCAGTTGGGATTTTTTCACGCGGGAAGAAATCGCCCGTACTTTCAATCAAATTTTTGGAACGGCGATAAAGTAGTATTAACAGGGAGGCGGAGAACTCTCTGCACCCGTAAATTGAAAGAAAAATGGAAATAATAATTAAAACAGTGAAAAATAAACGTGATAAGTGTCTGTTTACAGTCGCTTGTGGCAAGAAGCGTACAGCCGATTTGTACTATTCTGAAATGATAGGACTTGTCAGTGCATTGACAATGCCCGAAGAACGCCCTACTCAACTTTTACTGACAGAACAGCAAATACATGAAATAGATAAATATTTGAAGAAATGAAATCAACGGAAAATTTCAAGAGCGCAATCAAGGCGTATTTAGACAAAAGGGCAAAGGAAGACCAACTTTTTGAAGTTACCTATGCCAAAACGAACAAGACAATGGACGAATGTATCACTTACATTCTGAATAGCGTTCAGAAAAGTGGCTGTAACGGATTTACGGATGATGAAGTGTATGCCATGGCAGTCCATTATTACGACGAAGACCATATCGAAGTCGGAAAGCCAATCAATTGCCGCGTGGCGGTCAACCATACCGTGGAACTGACGGCGGAGGAAAGGGAAGAAGCACGCCAACAGGCGATACGGAGGGCGCAGGACGAGGCGTACATTAAAATGACCCAACGCCCCCAAAAGTCCCAAACCAAACAGGAAACAGTTAGCAACCAGTTAAGTTTATTTTGATTATGAAACCGAAAAACAAATTTCAACGGCAGGTTTTTGAATTGAGCAAAAGCCTGCCCCCGATGAGCGGGGCTCAAAAGAGGTGGGCATTTCTGCACTGTATCGAACACATTGGAAAAAGGAGCGCCAAAGGCGTTATCACGTGCCTGGAATGCGGACACGCATGGCACGGAAAAGGCGGCGAACGGGAAGAAGCGGCTACGGAAACGCAATGTCCCGAATGTTCCGCCCGGCTCAAAATACGGGACACCCGCAAAAAAGTTTTCAGACAGCCGGCTTATTTCTGTACCGTTACCGCAAGGGAGCATTTTCAGGTATTGCGGTTTTTCTTCATCGAGTATTACGCAAAGGCGGGAGAAAAGGCAGACTGTTTCATTTCGGAAGTCATGCAGCAGTGGATAGCGCCCGGCGGCAAAACAGCCATCATTGCCCGGATGCGCTCGCAGAGTTATTTAGACCTCCTCTGGCGGTTTGATACCCCCCTGGAAATACGCCCCGAAAGAAGAAATCACAATATAATGGGAGCTTGCGTTTATCCGCGTCAAAAACTCATCCCCGAACTCAAACGCAGCGGATACAGGGGTGAATCTTACGGCATGACGCATTATGACCTGTTCGGGACGCTATTGTCCGACAGCCGGGCTGAAACGCTGTTGAAAACGGGTCAGACGAAAGTATTGAAATTTTTTGCCGGTAAAAGTTTCCATTTTATTAACGATTACTGGGCTTCGATCAAAATCTGCATCCGCAACGGCTATCAAATCGAAGACGTGAACAACTGGAAGGATTACGTGAAATTACTCCGCTTTTTCGGTAAAGACCTGCACAATGCCAAATATGTATGTCCCGGCGACCTGAATGCCGAACACGACCGGTATTACGGAAAAATGCTGAATTACCGGGAGCGGGAACGCCTGGAAGAGAAAAGACGGAAAGCGCAGGAGGATGAAGCGGTATTCCGGAAAATGAAGTCCAAATTTTTCGGCATGGAGTTTACGGACGGGCTGATAGAGGTGCGAATGCTCGACAGCGTGGACGAAATCAGGCAGGAAGGCAACATGCTGCACCATTGCGTATATGCAAACGATTATCATTTGCGCCCCGACAGTCTGATCCTGTCCGCCTGCATCGGCGACAGGCGGCTGGAAACCGTCGAGTTTTCGCTGTCCCGGATGGCAGTGGTTCAGAGCAGGGGGTTACGCAACACTACCACCGAATACCACGACCGGATCATCGGTCTTGTGCAGAAAAACAGAAGGCTGATACGGAAAAGGCTGACAGGCAAAAAGTATTATGCAACAACCAAACAGTTAAACAACTAAACAGTTAAACACCTAAACGCCTAAACAGTTAAACAACTAAACACCTAAACAGTTAAACACCTAAACAGTTAAACAACAATCAATTAAAATCAATTAGAAATGAAAAAAACAGTAGAAAAAACAGCAAAAGGGAAAGCAGCAGCAGCGGCAAAAGGAATTATAGCCGTGGCGCTGTCAAAAATCGCGGTAAACGGTTTCAATCCCCGCCGGAACGCGGACGGGGACAGTCTGGAAGAACTGGCAAAAAGTATCGGACAGGTAGGCGTATTGCAGCCCATATTAGTCCGTCCGAGAGGAAAAAGGTATGAAATCGTATGCGGCGAACGCAGGTTCAGAGCCTCCGCCATGGCAGGCAGAAAAACCGTACCCGTTACAGTCCGCAGGCTGTCGGACAACGAAGCGTTTTTGCTCGCCGTAACGGAAAACCTGCACCGGAAAGACGTTACGCCCATGGAGGAGGCATACGCCTACAAACGGCTGACAGATACGGGACGGTACGACGCGGCGAGCCTTGCCGCCCGTTTCGGGAAAAGCGAAAAGTATATCCGCAGCCGGTTGAAACTCAACAGTCTGATGGATGAAATTACGGAACTGGTAAACCGGAATGTTCTTCCGGTGACCGCCGCCCTTGAAATCTGCAAATACGGCGGGGAGACGCAGGCGGAAATATACGGAAAACATCTGAAAGGGGACGCGATGTACAGCGACTGGCGCGACCTGACGGCAAGGGAGTTTGCCCGACGGCTCGAAAAAACCTACTCCAACAGTCTGGACAGATACCGTTTCGACAAGGCGCAATGCGTTCACTGTCCGTTCAATACCGACGCCTGCAACCTGTTTAACGGAGACGCCGAAAAGGGAAAATGCACAAACCCGACCTGTTTGCGCGAAAAAAACAGGGAATATCTGATGGCGGAATGCAAGACCGTCCTCGATGATTATCCCGATACGGAAGTTTACGCGGACACATGCCCGGACGGAAACGGCGACGTGTTTGCCGGACTGGAGGAACAGGGATACACGGTTGTTACGGACGGCTGTTTCGCGCTTTTTCCCGAAAACCCGATTGTGCCGCGAAGGGAGGAATTTGATACGGACGGTGAATTTGCACAGGCGCGGGAGAAGTATGAAGCGGATGTTGCCGAAAACGGGGAAATCAACCGGCTTCTGTCGGAAGGAAAAGTGAATTGGGCGGTTACCGTCCGGGACAACCGGGTAGTTGCCGGTTACACGGTCATACGGGAAAACGGAGAAGATACGGAAGCCCGGACAGTCCCCGATCCCGTTCAAAAACTGGAAGCGCAGGACAGGCGCAACCGGGAAATAGCCGTGGAGAAGATAGTTGAAGATACGCGGCAGTTAATCGGCAGGGCGGAAATTCCGCAGAGCGGTTTTACGGAAATGGAAGACCGTTTTCTGTATTTTGCCATGCTGACCGACCTGAAAAGGGAGCATTTTCCGCTGTTTCTGCAAGATGCGCGGGACAGGCGGCATCTGACGGATGAAGACAAAATAGCCATTACCGGTCAATTGACGGAAGAAGGGAAAACCGTTATACGGCGTGATTTTCTGGTAAAACATCTGTCGGAGACTTTCGGCACGGCAAAAAAATCGTACCTGATGATCGAGTTTGCCCGGCTGCACTTTCCGGATAAAGTCGCGGAAATAGAAAACCGCCATAACGAAGTTTACGGCAAGCGCCACAGGCGGATAACGGAACGGCTGAACGCCTTGCAGGAAAAAACGGACGCCGAAAACGCCGAAACCGTCGAAGACGCCGGAATTATTGAAAAACCGCGAAAGGAGAGAATTGTAGCATAATATGAACTGGGCGGGAGCAGTCCCGCCCTTAAATCGAAAAAAGATGAACAGCAACAAGTTAAATGAAGTAAATGAAGTAAAAAGTTTCGTGGATTATTTGGTGGAAAGGAAAAAAATCAACACGAAAAAAGTCAGGTGCATCCGTACCCTTGGTTCGGGCAATAAAGCCGTTTTGAAAGTCGAATATGACGGTTATTGCGAAGATTACCGTCCGGTAGCGCTGGCAAAAAGATATTTGCAGGAAACGTACGGCTTTTACCCCAAGCATCTGAATTTCTGCAATCCCACTTATGACAGGATATGTTCTTCCGTTCTGACTGTTTACAGGATGTCCAGGGAGGATTATGACAGGTATTGTTCGCTGCCGTCGATATACTGGGCGGTGATTCATACTCCGGAAGGGTGGGGACAAATCGGCTTTTTGATACAGAATGAGCGGCAGGAGGCGCTAAGTTACAAAAGGAGACTGTACGAATACTTTGACTGACGGGAGGGCGGCGGGCGGGGAACATCTTCGCCCGCTCCTTTTTTCGTGAGCGCCGGGCGGAAAAAAAAGGAGCAAAAAACCGTTTTTTAATAACCTGTTATCAATTCAATACCATATCATAACCCAATAGTTGCAATACTCCTTTTCATCCGGATTATTCCGCAATGAATACAGCCGTGCCATGGATGGCGGAAAAACAGTTCCAAATATCCATATCAGTGATTTTCCATAAATTCTCCGGTCACTTTCATTCCGTTGGCCATTTCGCTGTGCCATGCGGCAATTAAAGCGCTGCAACCGGCTATTTTCGTCAGGAAAGCCGCCAGATTGACCAGTATCTCCCTTTCCGGTTCGCAAGGCAGATTCAATACCCGTTTTTGGTCAATCGCCGAAAGAAGCGCTTCACTGACCGTTTTTTGCCAGTCCGGGAAAGATGGGGCGTACCTGTTCAGATATTCCAATACTTCCAGCCGTTCACCGGCAAGAATCAAATGTTCCTGCATTTTCTGTTTTATTTCCGCATCCATTTTGAAGGGAACAGCGGAATTTTCCTGTTTCTTTGACATGTCTTCCGTATATCAGGCAACAGGCACGAAAAAAAACGGTGTGCCTA